>NZ_JBFUBY010000794.1:0-557 GCF_056405515.1 Polaromonas sp. P1_G2 | reverse complement strand
GTCCAGGCCATCGAGCATTTCTTCGGACTCAGTGCACGGCCGGAGGAATTCAGCAGCATACGCAGCACCCTCGCGGCCTCGGCGACGCAACGGATCAGGCGCGTGGTGAAGATCCGGCACGCAGCAACGATCAGGATGGAGAGACAGGTGCATTTGCGCAACGAAAGCATCCCACCCGCCTGACGACTGCGGAAAGAGGACATCGATGTCCGGATATGGTGGCTGAAGCGGCGCTGATCGGACGCGAAAAAGCGCGTTCAAGATTGGCCGTGAGCCAAGTTTCCGGAGCATCTGCACCCCGTGTATGACACCATGTTGTCCTTTATCATCGACATTGAATTCATTTGTGCGGCGTTTCATATCAAGCCTACGGGATGCCCAACTACGTCGGTGCCCCGGACAAGCCAAAGGAATTTCTCGCCCGGACCGTTTGCGTTCCGCATATTGCACACATGCAACGCGCAGGCTGCCAGCACGACAGCCTGCTTCTCTTCATTGAGATGAGGTGCGCCGATTCATGATCGCAGCGGCGCTTCCACGTCGGAATAGGCCTGGAC
>NZ_JBFUBY010000793.1:0-557 GCF_056405515.1 Polaromonas sp. P1_G2 | reverse complement strand
ACATTCGTTGGCATGCAGGCGTTCGAATGGTCAAAGCTGATCGGGGAAGGGGTGCGGCCCTGGGGCAATCCATGGGGAGCGGTGCAGTTCGGCTCGTCCTTCTTCATGATCACCGGCTTTCACGGCACCCATGTGTCGATCGGCGTGCTCTTTCTTGTCATCATCGCCCGCAAGGTCTGGCGCGGTGATTTCGACACGCAGCGACGGGGATTTTTCACCAGCCGCAAGGGCAATTACGAGGTCGTCGAGATCCTCGGGCTTTACTGGCACTTCGTCGATCTCGTCTGGGTCTTCATCTTCGCGTTTTTCTATCTTTGGTGAGGTGAGCGGATGACACAAATAGCGACGCAATCCACCCAGCAGCACCCGATCAAGCTCTATTTCGTCGTCTGGGGCTGGCTGTTCGTGCTCAGCACCTGTTCCTATATGGTCGACTATTTGGGCATCCAGGGTTATCTGAGATGGTCGTTGATCATCCTCTTCATGATCCTGAAGGCGGGGCTCATCGTCGCCGTCTTCATGCACATGGCCTGGGAGCGGCTTGCGCTGGTCTACGC
>NZ_JBFUBY010000792.1:0-557 GCF_056405515.1 Polaromonas sp. P1_G2 | reverse complement strand
CCACCAACTTGCCTGCCCTTCTGCCGGCCGTTCGCGCGCTCCGTACGGTATCGCACAGAGGCGGTGGACGAAACACAATACCGGAACGTTGCGGGTGCGAGCGCATTTCTAGAATGCGGGTCGCTTCCGGCCCGAACAAGGAAAAATTCATGAAAAACATTATCTTGGCAGCGGCGCTGCTCACCGCGGTGTCAGGCCAGGCATTTGCGCAAACGACGACGGCCACCGAAACCAAGACGCCTGCGGTCGCCACGTCCGGCACCAACAACGCGAACGCTCCCGTCGAAGGCAAGAACTCCTTCACCGAAGCGCAGGCAAAGGGCCGTATTGCAGACGCTGGCTTTACCGATGTGAGCGGACTCCAACTGGACGACAAGGGCATCTGGCGCGGCACCGCGATGAAGGATGGCAAGTCGACGTCGGTTGCGCTGGACTACCAGGGCAACGTCGTCGCTCAGTAAGCAATTTTCAAAACCAAGGAGTCATTCAATGAAAACAGTTACAAGTCTTTTCGACACTTATCGCGACGCCAGCGCGGCGGTATCCAATCTCAAAAG
>NZ_JBFUBY010000791.1:0-557 GCF_056405515.1 Polaromonas sp. P1_G2 | reverse complement strand
CGCTACGACCGACGAACAGCGTGCCGAGCGTCGCCAGAAACGGTGTTACCCCAATGCCCGAGATCAGCACAGCATTGAAGGCGCCGACCAGCACGCCCGCCAGAATGCCAGCGATGAGCGCCAACGCCACCGGTAGTCCGGCCAGCACGAGCGAGACAAAGGCGAAACTGGCGAAATCGATCGCCGTGCCCACCGACAGGTCGATACCGCCGGCCGCGACCGCGAAGGTCATGGCGATCGAGACGATGGCGAGCAGGGTGAAGTTGTTGACCAGGATGCTTTCGAGATTGGCCAGGGTGAGAAAACTCGGTGCAACATTGGCGAAGATGGCCATGACCACGACGAGCGCTATCACCAAAGCGTAGCGGGCGACAAAGCGCATGATGCCGGAAGGACGGGCGCGCAGCATCGTCGCGGCCGTCATCAGCGGCTCTCCCGCTTCAGAAGCGTCGTTGTCGAGACGACGAGCAGGATCAGCAGACCCTGTACGCCGCTGACCAGCGTGCTGGAAATATTGAGCAGTTGAAAGCCGTTGAGCAGGACACCGACGAACAGCG
>NZ_JBFUBY010000790.1:0-558 GCF_056405515.1 Polaromonas sp. P1_G2 | reverse complement strand
CATCAACTGCTCCCATTCCGGAATCTTGAAATGCGGTGCGGCCTTGGAAACGACGGCGACGACGACCGGCGCCCGCGTCAATCGTGTTTCTTCGACCTTGATCATTTCCTCCGACAGGTCCGGCTTGTCGCCACGCGCGATCTTCGACAATTCCAACGAGATCCGCTCCCGTTCGGCGCCGCGGAAGACAATGAAACGCCAGGGCGCCAGCTTGCCGTGATCCGGCACGCGGCTCGCCAATGTCAGGATGTCGAGGATTTCTTCTTGCGAGGGGCCCGGGGCCTTCATCTGAAACGCCGGCATGGAACGGCGGGTGGAGAGGTAATCGATTAGCTTGATGTCGGTCTTCATAATGCCTCGTTTGCGGCTCTTGAATTCGCCTGGTGTTTGCGGGAGAAGTGGGCCGCGCTGTAAAGCGTGTCAACCCTGGAAAAGAAGAGTATTCCGGTTTTGTTTAACTCGTGCCGAGCCATTGCCCTCGTGGCGGTCTTCTTCGCAGCCCTCGTCGGCGGCGCAGGCGCGGCACAGCAGGCCTTCGCGCTCGACACGGACCAGAAG
>NZ_JBFUBY010000789.1:0-558 GCF_056405515.1 Polaromonas sp. P1_G2 | reverse complement strand
GTGTGCGCGGCAGCGCCGGCGAGGACAGCCAGGTTCTGTTGATTACCAGCCGCGACACCGGACGCTGGGTCATTCCCAAGGGAAATGTCGAAAAGCGCGAAGATTCAAGGCACACTGCCGCCCGCGAGGCCAAGGAGGAGGCCGGCGTCAGCGGCAGAGTGTCGAAGAAGCCGCTCGGTTATTACACCTACATCAAGAGCAGGGAGGGGCTTGCCTGTCTTGTCTCCGTCTATCGGCTGGATGTCGACAGGATAAGGCCGGACTTCCCCGAGGCCAAGGCACGCCAACTGGAATGGGTCTCGCCTCTCGAAGCCGCAAGGCGTGTCGACGAACTCGAACTCAAGGGGCTGTTTCAACAGATCTGACAGTAGCGCCTGTGCAGATTCTCGCGCGGCTCCCACATTTGTGATGCTGCGGTTTTGTGACAGTCTGCTAATGTTGCCTTGCCCCGTGCCCCGGGGCAAGCAGGATTAACTCCAAAACTATCCCGGCTGCGCTGCGGCCGGGCTTTTTATTCAGCCTGACGGCGATTTCAACGGCAGCGCGATCGGCTTGAGG
>NZ_JBFUBY010000788.1:0-559 GCF_056405515.1 Polaromonas sp. P1_G2 | reverse complement strand
GCGCCAAATCGGTCGAAATGGCCTTCAAGAACCTCAACGATGCCGGCGGCGTCGCCGGCTGCGATCTCGTCACCGACACCCGCGACAGCCAGAGCGCCGGCAATGTCGCCGTCGATGCCGCAACCCAGCTCGTGCAGGTCAAGAAAGTGCCCGTGATCATCGGCGGCATCATTTCGTCGGTGTCGATCCCGATCCTGACCTCGGTCACCGCACCGGCCAAGATCGTCCAGGTCTCGCCCGCCTCTTCGTCGCCGACGCTGACCCAGCTCGGCCGCGACGGCAAGACCAACGGCATCTTCTTCCGGACAATAACGTCCGATGCGCTGCAAGGCGTTGCGGCGGCAAAATACGCCATCGACAAGGGTTTCAAGAAGCTCGCCATCATCCATGTCAACAACGACTTCGGCGTCAACATGGAGAAGGAATTCGAGCGTGCCTACAAGAAGCTGGGCGGCACGATCGTCTCCGACACGCCCTATAACGAAAAGCAGTCGAGCTATGCCTCGGAAGTCACCGCAGCCATGGCCGGCAGCCCGGATGGTCTCTACCTGATCAGCAC
>NZ_JBFUBY010000787.1:0-560 GCF_056405515.1 Polaromonas sp. P1_G2 | reverse complement strand
GTCCAGATCGACGCCTGCCGCATGGGCGGCCTCAACGAAGTGCTGGCGGTGCTGCTGATGGCGGCGAAATTCGGCCTGCCGGTTTGGCCGCATGCCGGCGGTGTCGGGCTCTGCGAATATGTGCAGCACCTGTCGATGATCGATTATGTCGCCGTGTCGGGCGTGATCGAGGGCAGGGTGATCGAATTTGTCGACCATCTGCATGAACATTTCTTTGATCCTTGCGTGATCAAGGATGCGGCCTATATGCCGCCGAAGATGGCGGGGTTCTCGATTGAGATGAAGCCGGAATCGCGGGAGCAGTATTTGTTTCGGGGGTGATTTTCAGACAGTGCCGGGCCCCTCATCTGCCTGCCGGCATCTTCTCCCCGTAGTGACGGGGAGAAGGGATTTGCGGCGCCGTCCCCATCCTTCTCAAACGTCTACCGAATGCCTTCCGGCGCGGCAAACTCGGAGCAGATTCCCTCTCCCCGTTTCAACGGGGAAAGGGTTAGGATGAAGGGCAAACGCTGTCGCTCGCGATAGATTTAGCCCGCGCCGGTTGACGACCCGGCCAGCTT
>NZ_JBFUBY010000786.1:0-561 GCF_056405515.1 Polaromonas sp. P1_G2 | reverse complement strand
ACAGGTCGATGAGTTCTTATCGTCTTGCAAAGGGCGGATTGATCGACCGCGCGTCGGCGCTGTCGTTCACATTCGATGGCACACCGCTCAAGGGATTTGCCGGCGACAGCCTGGCCTCCGCATTGCTGGCAAATGGACGGCTGCTGGTCGGCCGCAGTTTCAAATATCATCGTCCGCGCGGCATCCTGACCGCGGGAGCCGCCGAACCCAATGCGCTGATGACCATCGGCAGCGGCGGGCGCACCGAGGCGAACACCCGCGCGACCATGCAGGAACTCCATGAGGGCCTCGAAGCGAGGAGCCAGAACCGCTGGCCGTCGCTCGATTTCGATATCGGCGCGCTGAATAGCCTGCTTGGCCCGTTCCTCGGCGCCGGCTTCTACTACAAGACTTTCATGTGGCCGGCGGCCCTTTGGGAAAGGTTCTACGAACCATTCATCCGCAAGGCGGCTGGCCTTGGCAAGGCCACGTACGAGGCCGATCCCGACACTTACGAAAAGTGCTGGGCACATTGCGACCTGCTGGTGATTGGCGCGGGACCCGCGGGCCTTGCCGCAGCGC
>NZ_JBFUBY010000785.1:0-561 GCF_056405515.1 Polaromonas sp. P1_G2 | reverse complement strand
GGAGCATACTTTGCACGTTAGAGTTTTCGGCTGCAAAACGAATTAGTTCTTCGTCCGAATTTTGTATTCCCCTCGACATCCGCCTAAAGTGGAGCGCAAAATCCACTGCAACGGACCCATGTTTAGCCGCAGCTGTGAAGACAGCTTCCAGTGTCTCGTCACAAGAATGCCCAGGGAACTCGGCAATCATCCAAACATCAACCAAAATCAGCCAAGCGGCCCAATAAATATCATCTTCGCTCGCGTTCTCGCCCATCAGCCGTTCACCAAGCGATTTCCACTCATATTCGTTGAGGTAAATCGCTATCGCAATAGATACATTTGGGGCCAATGTCGCACGCAACGCAGCTTGCCAATGCCCGGCGGGCTCAAGGTGGAGTTGATCGACGAGCGAAGGTATCACTGTCTGATTTAGCATGCTCGATGCGTAGAGCATGGTTGAGTATTTGTCCGATCCGCCCTGAACTCTGAGAGCTCTACGAATGGCGGACATTTCCCGCCTCTCCGTTCCATCTCGCTTCTGAAATTTCCGGCCCTTTAGATGACGGCTATGTTTAAGTT
>NZ_JBFUBY010000784.1:0-562 GCF_056405515.1 Polaromonas sp. P1_G2 | reverse complement strand
TTCATATTCAGACGCCTTCTCCACCTCGACCGGTTTGGCAAAGGCAACCTTGCGCACAGCATCGAGATTGCTGTCCGGCGCCACTGTGCAGCCCAATCCATCCCGGTAGACCGCATAGCGCGGCGCCACCCAACCGAACAGGTTCGCCTCGATATAGTCGCTGCCTTTGTCGATCTTCACATATTTGAGCAACGGATTCCCCGGCGCCTGGACGTCGTCGGCAAAAACCTGGCGGGGATCGCGATGGGCGAGGAAGACGTTCGAGCAGACGATCTTGGCCGCATAGGCGGTTCCGACTCTGAGCAGCTCGGGCGGAAGGAAATAGAGCCAGCCGGCAGCGCCGACAACCAGCACGACGACCAGCAGAGCCAGCCACTTCAGTATCTTGACGATGATTCGCATGATCGTCGGTTTACTCCATTTCCCGATAGAAATCAGGAAAACGGTCGTTGGGGAAGAGCTAAGGGGCTGCTCTTCCCCAACTTCCGACTGCGGTTCAGGCGCTGATCATAAGGGCCGGCTTCAGGGGCTCGAAGCCGGAGGAATTGATCAATGCATGAAC
>NZ_JBFUBY010000783.1:0-562 GCF_056405515.1 Polaromonas sp. P1_G2 | reverse complement strand
GCACGCCACCGGTGCCCCAGCCATAGGGCATCGGCATCTCGCGGCTGGCGAAGGGCACCTGATAGCCCGGGATGGCGATCGCCTTGAGGATGGCGCGGCGGATCATTCGCTTGGTCTGTTCGTCGAGATAGGCGAAATTATAGCTGACAAGATTATCCATTTGAGCTACCTTAACGTGTAGACGCGAGGAGTTGTGAGCCATGCCGTATGAAACTGCCATTCCTCCGATCGACAACGTGATTGGCATTTGTGTGATCGGTGTTTTCGGCATCGCTATCTGGCTGCATGCAAGATCTTACGTGGCGAAGTACGGAATCGTTGCATCTGGCCCGGCGCAACTGGATGGTTTGGCCTCCGGTGGCGACGGAAGCGACCACGGGGGATGTGGCGATGGCGGAGGTCACGGAAGTTGTGGCGATGGCGGTCACTGAAGTGATCATTCCGCCGCCTCCCGTTGTTCGCTTGTGTCTTTAATGCCCTTCGTTGCTTCAAACTCGGCGCGCATGCGCCGGACGAGATCGAGCTCGGCCTGGAAGTCGACGTAATGGGGCAGCTTCAGATG
>NZ_JBFUBY010000782.1:0-562 GCF_056405515.1 Polaromonas sp. P1_G2 | reverse complement strand
CGAATTCGCCTCGACCGGCGACGAGACCGCCATGCGCATCCTGCGGCAAGCAGCTGCGGACATCGATGCCTCGCTCGACAGGGTGGCAGAGCTGACCAGCGGCGGCAGGCTCTGCCTGCTGGGCGGACTGGCCGGGCTTTATCCGTCTTTCCTGGCGGAGCGGCATCGCGAACGGCTTGTCCAACCGATTGCCGATGCGCTTACCGGCGCGATCGCGCTTGCTCGCGCCGCTTTCTCCGACCGACGCGAGGTTGCCGAATGAGTGACGCGCTTTCCGCTATCCTGTCGCCGGACGAATTGCAGTATGTCGGTTCCGGCCCGCTTTACATCAAGCTCCGGCAGAGCCTGGAAGATGCGATCCGCACCGGCAAGCTCAGCCATGGCCAGGCATTGCCGCCGGAGCGCGACCTCGCCGAATTCGCCTCGACCGGCGACGAGACCGCCATGCGCATCCTGCGGCAAGCAGCTGCGGACATCGATGCCTCGCTCGACAGGGTGGCAGAGCTGACCAGCGGCGGCAGGCTCTGCCTGCTGGGCGGACTGGCCGGGCTTTATCCGTCTT
>NZ_JBFUBY010000781.1:0-562 GCF_056405515.1 Polaromonas sp. P1_G2 | reverse complement strand
GGCGACGACGTTCCTCGTCGGCTCCGATGGCTGCGTCAGCAGATACTGAGGAGAGTGCGTTATGCAGCCGGCACTTCCCGAGATCGATGGACCTGAGGCGGCGAAGAAACGCAGCATCCTCATCGTCGAAGACGAGCCGCTCATTTCGCTTGATCTCGAAGACCTTCTCGTCGAGATGGGCTATGAGGTGTGTTCGATAGAAACGACAGAAGCCGCCGCGGTGGCCGCAGCCCGCAGATACAAACCCGATCTCATGCTTGTCGATTTTCATCTGCGCGAGGGCAGCGGCATAAACGTCGTTTCAGCGCTGCTGCCGGATGGTTTCATCCCGCATATCTACATGAGCGGCGAAAGGCTTCGCGGTGACAAACTGACGCCGGGCGCGGTCGTCTTGCAGAAACCTTTCCTCGAAGCATCGCTTGCGCAAGCCATCCAGGTAGCCCTTTCAAACCGGCCGAAGACGATTTGACGGCCGTCTGCATCGGACACCAAACCGCTGATAGAGAATGCTCGGAATTTATTACGCCATAGCCAATTCGAGAGATGCCGGTCACCGCAAATA
>NZ_JBFUBY010000780.1:0-562 GCF_056405515.1 Polaromonas sp. P1_G2 | reverse complement strand
GCTAGGACCGCTCGGTATCGGCGCGCAATATTGCACTATCCGCGGCTATCGGATGGCCGATATCTCAGTGGTCGGGCCGGTCGATTATTCCTGGCTGGTTTTTGCGGCAGTGATCGGTTTCATCTTCTTCGGAGAAATTCCGACCGCGGGTGTCATTGCCGGCGCCGTGCTTATCGCCGGCGGCGGCATCGTGCTCGCCACGGTGAGGCCGGCGCCGGAGAAACAGCCGGTGCTGGAGCTGCAGTAAGGAAAATCGTCCTACTGGCTTGCCCAGATGATGCGGGCGATCCAGTCGACATCCTGGATATCGATCGAGCGGCCCGGATGGTCGGGGTTGAGCGACAGGAGTTCGATCATTTTCGGCGTCTGGCGGACCAGCACCTTGGCCATGACCTCGCCCTCCCTGGTGCGGAGGACGACGCGGTCGTTGCGGCGAAGCTGGGCGCCGCGCTCGACGATGATGACATCGCCGTCGCGATACAGCGGCATCATGCTTTCGCCTTGCACTTCGAGCGCGTAGACGCCGGCCTTCTGGGCCGGGAATTCGACGACATCCCAGCCC
>NZ_JBFUBY010000779.1:0-563 GCF_056405515.1 Polaromonas sp. P1_G2 | reverse complement strand
CCTCTCGGCCACGACGGCCAAGGGCGCTCACTTCGCCAAGGTGGAAGCCTATCGAACCGATTTCAGCCAGATAGACGCACCCGGCGCCGATTTCCAGAATGCGGAACTGCAGCGTTCCAATTTCAAGCAGGCCAAGCTCGCCAATGCGGATTTCACCAAGGCCGACATGGGGCGCTCGCAGTTTGACGGCGCCGATGTCGGCGGCAGCCGCTTTACCCTGGCCAATGTGTCCCGCGTCGATTTCCGAGGCGCTACGTTCGACGCGCCTGTCGACTTCGACCGCGCCTTCTTCTTTCTAACCAGAATCGAAGGGGTGAACCTCGGCAAGGCGACCGGGCTGGTGCAGTGGCAGCTGGACATGGCCTGTGGAGACGACAAGACAGTGCTTCCGGCGGGTTTGACAAAGCCGAAAAGCTGGCCGTGCCAGTTTCAACAGGAATAATAGGATAGCATTTGCGAATGCACGACAATAAGTCGCAAGCTGAATTCGGCAGACAGCACGAAATATGTGATGAAAATTATCGTGGCCTGAAATAAAAACCTTCCTGAGGAAACGGGAAGGG
>NZ_JBFUBY010000778.1:0-563 GCF_056405515.1 Polaromonas sp. P1_G2 | reverse complement strand
GTGTACAGTTTTGTTCAGTGCACAAAACTGTCACACAGACGTCATGGAATAAATCTAACAGCACGCTCACCGCTTGAAACTAGAAAGAGGAGAAAGTCAGTGAAAACCCTCAATACACTCGTCGCAGTCAGCTGCGCGGCACTCATGGCCTCGACGGCCAGCGTCCGTGCTGCGTCCATGGATGACCTCGTCAAGGCTGCCAAGGCCGAAGGCGAACTGACCGTCATCGCCCTGCCGCACTCCTGGTGCAACTACGGCGGCGCGCTGGAAGCCTTCAAGGCCAAGTACGGCCTCAAGGTCAACGAACTGAACCCGGACGCCGGTTCGGGCGACGAAGTCGAAGCCATCAAGGCCAACAAGAACAACAAGGGCCCGCAGGCTCCTGACACCATCGACGTCGGCCTCTCCTTCGGCCCGACGGCCAAGAAGGACGGCCTGCTGCAGCCCTACAAGGTCTCGACCTGGGACAGCATTCCGGATAGCGCCAAGGATGCCGACGGTTTTTGGTACGGCGATTATTACGGCGTCATGTCGCTGCTCGTGAACAAGGACCTGGTCAAGGA
>NZ_JBFUBY010000777.1:0-564 GCF_056405515.1 Polaromonas sp. P1_G2 | reverse complement strand
GTCTTGAGCCAGGCATCGATATGCTGGTTCTCGCGCATATGCCGGAGCGTGCCGCGCCGGCGGCCGCGCAGTGCCGATACCATATAGAGGCTGAGGAACCAGAAGAGCGTGCCCGTCTGCACCCGCCGGCCTTTGTTGACGCGCCGGTCGAGCCAGGCAAACAGTTTCGGCCGGCTCTCGATCCAGAGGCCGAGGCCCATGGGCAGCGTGCCGCAGACCTCTTCCATGCGCGGATGCATATATTCGGTCATGTAGACGATCTGGTCGTCCTTGGCGCCGACTTCCTTGCGCACCCGTTCGAAGCGCGATTGCCGCACCTTCAGGTCGGCAACGCGGATCACGTCGTCATAAGTCATGGCGACAGCGACATATTTCGCCGCCTGAACGATGAAGGCAAATCCCCTTGCCTCGCCGCCACTGGCCTTGTCGAGTGCGAGAAGCTGTTCCAGCCGGTCGAGATATTCACCGGCATAGTCCGGATCCTGGAAATCCGTGAGCTTCTTGACGCCGGCGAATAACAGCGGCTGGGCCTCAGCCGGAAAGTCGTTGCGGATCCGATTGACC
>NZ_JBFUBY010000776.1:0-565 GCF_056405515.1 Polaromonas sp. P1_G2 | reverse complement strand
GCCCTGGATCACGGTGGTGACTTCGTCGAAGTAGCCGGTGCCGACTTCCTGCTGGTGCGACACGAAGGTGTAGCCGCGGTCGCGGGCCGCGAATTCAGGCTCTTGAACCTTCTCGACATAGGCCGACATGCCGCGCTTGACGTAGTCCTGGGCCAAGTCGAACATGTTGTACCACATGGAGTGGATGCCGGCCAAGGTGATGAACTGGTACTTGTAGCCCATTGCGCCCAGTTCTTTCTGGAACTTGGCAATGGTCGCGTCGTCGAGGTTTTTCTTCCAGTTGAAGGACGGCGAGCAGTTGTAGGCCAGCATCTTGCCGGGGTGCACCTTGTGCACGGCGTCGGCAAACTTCTTGGCGAACTCGAGGTCGGGCGTGCCGGTTTCGCACCACACCAGGTCGGCATAGTGGGCGTAGGCGATGGCGCGGCTGATGGCCTGGTCAATACCTTTTTTCGTCTTGTAGAAACCTTCCGCCGTGCGCTCACCGGTGATGAAGGGCTTGTCGTTTTCGTCGTAGTCGCTGGTCAGCAGGTCGGCCGCTTCAGCGTCGGTGCGGGCAATCACC
>NZ_JBFUBY010000775.1:0-566 GCF_056405515.1 Polaromonas sp. P1_G2 | reverse complement strand
GCGATAGGGCTGGCCCCTTGACGACGAGATCGCCTTCAACCGCTTGAGCTTGCGGAACAGGTCGAGGTCGAGGCTGGGATAGCGCCAGCCTTCCCGATTGAAGCAGGCGACGTGGTCGATCTTGGTCTTCGAGCGAAGATGCTCGATCCAGCCGCCCTGGGCGAGCAGGTGCAGGATGCGCTGTTCGGCGCGGGTGATATCCATGATGAGATGTCCGGACAAGAGAAATGGTCCGGCGCCTGGCAGAGCATGCTCTGGGGCCGGGATGCATGTTCTCCGCTGCGCGCGTGGCGATCGAACATCTTTCGATCGCAAAATCGCGGGCAGGGTCCGTCAGGCAATCTCAGACAAGTTGGACATCAGAACTCCTTTGGGAGAGCTTCAATTTAGCCGCTACGGCTCCGGCGTCAACCCAGGATAATTGCCGGAAGGCCTTGACCGGCAAGGTTTTCCGGGTTTCGATTGATAACGGGGACTGTCTCAACAGGAGCGCCGATGCCGACCATCCGCAGCGCACGCGAAGACGAAGCGGCAGACATCGCCGCCGTGGGCATGCGCGCCTGGGC
>NZ_JBFUBY010000774.1:0-566 GCF_056405515.1 Polaromonas sp. P1_G2 | reverse complement strand
CCTCGGGATCGCGGCCGGGCACCGGAGGCTGGCCGGGACCGGCGCGGTGGAAAACGTCGCTGACATCGGCGCCGCGGGCGGCAAGCTCGGCGCGCGCCGCCATGATGTCGGAGACGACCAGGTAAAGCCCTTGGGCAGCACCGGGCGCGGCCGATGTCAGGCCTTTGCCGAAATGGATCGAGGCGGGGGAGCCTGGAGGTGTGAATTGCACCACCCTGAATGCGTCGCCGACGGGGAAATCTGCGTCGAGCCGCCAGCCCAGGCCGGCATAGAAGGTCTTGGCGCGGTCGACATCGGAAACCGGTATGACAGCGGCCTCGAATTTCATGTCGACCGACGCGGTCTTTTGCGCCTCCGCTGTCGTTTCGTTGGGATTGTTGACGATGTTCATGTTCATCTCCATGGATGTGTGACGGTCTTGGAGTGGGCCGGATCGGATGACCCGGTCCGATGTCAGGGCACGTGCGGGCAGTGCACGGCCCCATTGCTTCGGATTTACGCGGCTTCAGATTTGCGGGCGCAGCGGTCGGAACGCGGCTCTGAGTTCGGCAGTCAAGGCCTGCGGC
>NZ_JBFUBY010000773.1:0-567 GCF_056405515.1 Polaromonas sp. P1_G2 | reverse complement strand
CCCATCGGCAGGAACGACGTCGGTGCGCTTTCATCGCGCGCCATCGTCTGTGCCGGGATGGCAAGCGTGAGATCGGCAAGTTCTGTGACGCGCGAGCCGGGCTCTGCGGTGATGCAGGCGGTTCTCGCACCTGCCTTGCGGGCTTCGCCGAGCAGCGTCAGCACGGTTGCGGTATAGCCGGGGCCGGAACTGACCAGCAGCAGGTCGCCGGGACCGACGGGCGGCGTGGTCATGTCGAACACCATGTGCGCATCCATGCCGAGATGGTACATGCGCATGCACAGCGCCCGCATCATCAGGCCTTCGCGGCCGCAGCCATAGATGCAGATGCGCTTCGACGCCGCCAGCAGTTCGACCAGATCGGCGACCTCGTTGTCTTCGATCCGGTCGAGGCACTGGCCGAGTTCGGAGAGTGCCCTGGCGCCCATCGCAGCGATCGTGTTCATGATGATTTCCCGTGAGGTTCTCGGGCGCCGAGAATGGTTCTGCTGCGACATGAAGGCAAGTGCGAAACCGATTGATTTTGCCGAAACATCACTGGACAATTCGGATGACAGGCGGCATAAG
>NZ_JBFUBY010000772.1:0-567 GCF_056405515.1 Polaromonas sp. P1_G2 | reverse complement strand
CCATTGAGCCATCCATACAAAACCAGCACCGTTTCGCCAAGTGGTTTTCGGGAAAATCGTGAGTTCGAGGTTCTGTCCTGTCCAGACCGAGTTTCGGATCGAGTCGGGCTATCCCCGGCGCAACAAAAACCGGCCCGCCACCAGAGATGACTTGCCGATCAATATGAAATGGAATGTATTTCTTTGTTCTTACGCCCACGCCCGCCGCATAGTGATAACTCAACTGATTTGCTTTGAATTTGCAAGTGCTAAGCAGAAAAGAAACCGGCTGAGTGTTAATTTACATTACTGAAGGTTTTTCATATACAGACGAAAAGTAGTATAGAATAGTCATTCCACTTTTTAATTGAACGAAGTGTGCGCTTCTTGCGGGCGAGTGCGCCCGAATGACCTGCATCCGGGCGCATCGTCAATGACCGGGTTCAGAGGTTGAAGTCGGATCCATGCATGATATGGGCGCCATTGAGCGTCACGTCGAAATCGGCATTGCCATCGCCGTTCGTATCGGCGGAGACTACAGTGTTGCCGTCCACGAGCTCGTAGCGCAGTTCGCCGGCGGTACCGGAA
>NZ_JBFUBY010000771.1:0-567 GCF_056405515.1 Polaromonas sp. P1_G2 | reverse complement strand
CGGCCCGTCCGGCACGTCGCCGAGCGGTGCAATGGGCGACAATACGGCGGCCATTGCCCAGACCGATTTCTGGTACGGCAATGCGGATATTACGGCCACGCCGAACGTTTCGCCAAGCAATGCGAACCTGGCGCAGCAGCGGGTCTACCAGAACGCGAATACGAACGCCTCTTCGACAATCACCTACGCCTATGACAGCCTGGGCAACAAGACCGTCGAGACGGTGAAGAATGGCTCGGACGTGCTCAAGCGGACGATCTTCTCCTATACCGACGCGCAATTGCTGCGCCCGACGCAAATGGACCTTTTGGTCGACAGCAACACGACGCTGACCTCCACCTACAGCAACAACCTGATCTGCGAAGACGCCGGCGACGAGACCGATCCGAACGGCATCACCACACGGCACAGCTATGACGAGTTCTGCCGCGAGGAGCGGGTCGAAAACCTCGCGACCAATGCCTATACGACGACAGACTACACCGACGAAAGCAACGTCGACACCATCGCCAGCGGCCCGTCCGGCACGCCGCCGAGCGGTGCAATGGGCGACAATACGGCGGCCAT
>NZ_JBFUBY010000770.1:0-568 GCF_056405515.1 Polaromonas sp. P1_G2 | reverse complement strand
AAGCTGGGGAGAGCCGGTCGACCAGCTCGGCGAAAAGCTCAACCGCGTCCGCGAGCGCGCGCTTGCGCATGGCCGCAGGATCAGGTTCGGCCTGCGCATCCACATCATCGTGCGCGAAACGGAAGAAAAAGCCTGGGCTGCCGCCGACGATCTCATCAGCCGGGTGACGGACGAGCAGATTGCCGCGGCGCAGAACCAGTTCCAGAACGTGTCGCAATCCGTTGGCCAGAAGCGCATGTCGGCGCTGCACCAGGGGCGGCGTGATCAGCTGGTCATCGCGCCGAACCTATGGGCAGGTCTTGGCCTCGTTCGCGGCGGCGCCGGAACCGCTCTGGTGGGCAGCCCCGAAAACGTCGCCGCGCGGCTCCGAGAATATCAGGCGATCGGCATCGAGACGATCATCACCTCCGGATATCCACATTTGGAAGGGGCGTTCAGCGTGGCGGAATTGCTCTTCCCGGTGTTAGGAATTGCCGGCGAGGAGACGCACAGCCTCAGGGCGGAGAACCAAACCTTGGAAAGCGGTCTGAAACCACGGCGCATCGCGTGAAGGGAGCGGCGCGTAGGG
>NZ_JBFUBY010000769.1:0-568 GCF_056405515.1 Polaromonas sp. P1_G2 | reverse complement strand
GCCGCTTTCTCGACATCGAGTACCTGCCGCAAATGCTGGATGTAACGCGTTCGCACGAGGCGCAGCAGCTCTCCCACATGTCGGCGCTCTGGGCTTCGAATTGCTTCGCGCCGATAGCCGCCAACACGGACAAGTTCAAAACGCAACTTTCGATGAAAGAAATCGAAGTGATCGAAACCTTGGCGCGCGACTACATGGCGCTTTATGGCTATGAACGGATGACCGATGCACAGGCAGTGATCAGCGACGGCATGATGGCGCGCTCCCGCGAATGTTCCGAGGTGGCGAAACGATGCGCCTGGCGCGATCTGGAGCACAACGATTATCGGGATTTCATTTTGCGACGCTTCCGGCTGGACTATCTGCAGCAGGTGCGCAATCGCCTGGAAAATTTGCCGATCGCCGATGCAGGTAACGTCAACGATGTGGCACGCATTGCGTGAAATTCCTCTATGGCGAACGTGGCGAAATTGCATGCGAAATAAAGAAACTGCGATGAAACATTGGCAATTCGGCGGCATCAAAGGAAAGCTCCTTGTCGGCCTGGGCTCCATGCTGGGATTTACCG
>NZ_JBFUBY010000768.1:0-568 GCF_056405515.1 Polaromonas sp. P1_G2 | reverse complement strand
ACACTTACGCGTCCGCCCATCGTGCCTTCGAGTTCCGAGATCTCGGCCTCATCGCCTTGAAGGGCTTCAAGGAGCCGGTTCATATTCGATGCGCCACCAAGGCGCTGCCGCGCGGCGGCAGGTTCACGAGGACGGGCCTTACGCCGCTCATCGGGCGTGAGGATGAAATCCGAAAAATTCTCGCGCTCAGCCAACAGGTCGCTGCGGACCGTTGCCCGCGCTGGCTGCTGGTTTGCGGAGAGCCGGGGATCGGCAAGTCGCGGCTCTTGTTCGAAGTTGCCGGCAAGCTGCCGACGGCAAAGACGATGACAGCGCAATGCTCCCTGGCGCACGCYAACAGCGCTCTTTTCCCTTTCCTGCAGCTTCTCAGGCAAGAATGTGCCATATCGGATGCACTGCCGATGGCCGAAGCAATGCAGAGGTTGGAAGAATTTCTAACCGCCGGCACGGTGCCGCTGTCTCACGCCGTGCCGATCCTCGCACGGTTGCTGGTCGTCCATCAGACGGATTATCCGCCTTCGGAGCTGACATCGACCGAGCAGCAGACGACCATACGCAAGGTGTTCGT
>NZ_JBFUBY010000767.1:0-569 GCF_056405515.1 Polaromonas sp. P1_G2 | reverse complement strand
GCACCGTGTCGATGGCCACGTTGCGCTTCTCGATCGGTTTCGAGCGCGCCATTGAGAGAAAGGTCTTGACGATACGGGCGCAGCGCTCGGCGGCCGAGTGCAGTTCCTTGGTGCGCCGCTTGGTGGCATCGTCCTGCGCCATTTCATGCAGCATGCCGGCATAGCCGACGACAATGGACAGCGGATTGTTGAGTTCGTGCGCCACGCCGGCGAGCAGCGAACCGAGAGCCGCGAGCTTCTCGCTTTGCTGCAGCGCGCCGCTGCGCTTTTCCAGTTCCATCTCGACCAGCTTCTGGCTCGTCTGGTCGACGGCGAACACGCCGGCGCCGGTGACCTCGCCGGTTTCCGAATGGATCGGGAAGCGGATGAACATCGAATAGAGGAACGGCGCCAGCGACGGGTGATATTGTTCTTCGATCTGCACCTCGCCTGTCGCCAGCACCTTGTCGATCGACCGGTCCATCATCGCCGCCTCGTTCGGGGGMAGGATGTCGATGGTGCGACGGCCGATGATCTCGTGCGCCGGCCGGCCAAGCCGCTTGACGGTTTCCGGATTGACGAGCGTGAAG
>NZ_JBFUBY010000766.1:0-569 GCF_056405515.1 Polaromonas sp. P1_G2 | reverse complement strand
TCCAAGACCCGCATCCGTAATCGGTGCGAAGTTACGGGCCGTCCGCGTGCCTTCTACCGGAAGCTCAAGATGTCGCGCGTGGCGCTCCGCCAGCTCGGCAACTTCGGGCAGATCCCCGGCATTGTGAAGTCCAGCTGGTAAGGAGGGCGAACAGATGTCCATGACTGATCCGTTGGGTGATATGCTCACCCGCATCCGCAACGGCGTTGCTCGCCGCAAGTCCTCCGTCAGCACGCCGGCTTCGACGCTGCGTGTCCGCGTGTTGGACGTGCTGCAGGCCGAAGGCTATATCCGCGGTTATTCCAAGACCGATTTTGAGAACGGCAAGTCCGAGATCAATATCGAACTCAAGTACTACGAAGGTGCGCCGGTCATTCGCAAGATCGACCGCGTCTCCAAGCCGGGCCGCCGGGTCTATGTCTCGGTCAAGTCCATTCCGCAGGTCGCGAACGGCCTCGGCATTTCGATCCTTTCGACTCCGAAGGGCGTGATGGCCGATCACCAGGCTCGCGAATAGAACGTTGGTGGCGAGTTGCTCTGCTCGATCTTCTGATCGGCATAGCTCTCGC
>NZ_JBFUBY010000765.1:0-569 GCF_056405515.1 Polaromonas sp. P1_G2 | reverse complement strand
CTACGGGCTCGGTGTCATCGTCGGCCCGCTGCTCGCCGGCCCGGCAATTTCCATGGCCGGCGCCCGCGGCTTGCCGCTGCTGCTGGCGGCCGGGTTCGTGTTTTATGGCGGCTATGCGGGCTGGCGCATCCTCAAGCGTCCGGTGCGATAGGACTCACAATCCCGGTCGCTGCCAGCAATTCTCTGCGCCGCTGGTGCTCACGATGGATGATGTAAATGCCCGAGCCGATGACGATTGCGGTGCCGAGGATCAGTGTCTCATCCGGCAGTTCGTTGAACAGCAGATAGCCGGAAATCGTGCCCCAGATAATCGAGGTATATTCGAACGGCGCCACTGCGGAGACGTCCGCGTAGCGATAGCTCTCCGTCAGCAGGATCTGCCCGACGCCGCCGAAGAAGCCCGCGGCAATCAACAGCCCGGCTGAGGCCAGACTCATCCCGACCCAGCCGAACGGTAACGTCAGCAACGAAAAGCAGCTCGATGACAGCGAGAAATAAAGCACGATGGTGGGCGTGTTCTCGGTCCGCACCAGTTGCCGCACATGCACCATGGCGATCGCCGAGAGCGC
>NZ_JBFUBY010000764.1:0-570 GCF_056405515.1 Polaromonas sp. P1_G2 | reverse complement strand
ATGTAGAACTGCGAGATCCGGTCAAGCAGTTGCATCTCCGGGCCGCCCTTGGCCGCGAGTTCCGCCAACTTCGAACGCGACATCGTGGTCTTGAGCGTGACGTCGAGGCCGATCATCACCACTTTCCACGGCGCGGTCATCACCACATCGGCGGCCAGTGCATCGCCATGGATATTGGCCTCCGCGGCCGGCGTGACGTTGCCGGGCACGTCGAAAGCGCCGCCCATGATCACCACTTCCTTGACGAGATCGGTGATCTCCGGCGCCTCATTCAGGGCATTGGCGAGATTGGTCATTCGACCGACGGCAACGATGGTGACCTCACCGGGATTTGCCCGAACCGTGTCGATGATGAACTGGTGGCCGGAACGGGGATCGAGCGGCACGCCGTCGACCGTCGCCGGCAGGCCGATATTGCCAAGCCCGTCATCGCCATGGACATAGGTCGGATAGCGTTCGACTTCGTGGCCGAGCGAATATTTGTGGCCGTTGCCCTTGGCGATCGGTGCGGAAATGCGCCATTCGCGCTTCAGGAACTGGGCATTGCGTGTCGTGGTGTTGATTGAGGCA
>NZ_JBFUBY010000763.1:0-570 GCF_056405515.1 Polaromonas sp. P1_G2 | reverse complement strand
GAGTAGCGCAGGTATCGGGAATATGAATGTGATTTTCCGGTTTAAACTTGTGAAATTCCGGGTAGATTGAAGCTGATTTTCCACGGCGGACATTGAAGATGCACAATGACACGGCGATCCATCACGATGCGCGCGGCGAGACCTTCGAGCCGGCGATCTCGCAGCGGGTGATCCGCATCGGGCGGGCACCGCAGCGCTGGTTTCACCACGCCGTCTTCCTCGCTGCCGGTGCGATGACGATCGCGCGCGGCGACAGCCCAACCGTGGTCCACGGGCCGGCGCTCGTGCTTTTCCCGCCGTCGGAAGGCGAGAGCCTGGCGATTGCCGCAGGCGCGCATGGGCACCTGATCGGCGTGTCGCCGGAAATCATCGGCGAGGCGATCGGCGACCATGCGGAATCGCCGTCGCTGAGATTATTCTCCAGCGGCTTTTCGATCACCGACCGGCTGGAGAGCGCGCAGCGCATGGAGATCGAGCCGCTGTTCCAGGGGTTTATTTCCGAACTCAGCCAGGAGGGTCGCGCCTCGCGCATGGTGGCCGGGTCCTATGCGCGGCTGATCCTGATGGCGG
>NZ_JBFUBY010000762.1:0-571 GCF_056405515.1 Polaromonas sp. P1_G2 | reverse complement strand
GTGCTGGGACCGCAAGAGCATGATCTCTCGACCGCCGCCAAGGTGCAGGACAAGGCCTTTCTCGATTTCCTGCCGACCGTCTATCCGCGCTGGAAGGCGGAAGGCCGCGAGGGCACCGCACTGCCCTTCACCTGGCCGACCCGCGGCCTGCGCGGCGACAAGCTGCCGGAACATATCGACGGCCAGCTCGGCTTCTATTCCTTCGACGGCGGCTGCGGCTTTGTCGAGGGCACCTGGGACGCGATCAAATCTTCGCATGATGTGGCGCTGACCGCGGCCGGCCTGGTCAAGGGCGGCGAACGCGCGGCTTACGCGCTCTGCCGCCCGCCCGGCCACCATGCCGGCCACAATTTCATGGCCGGCTATTGCTATATCAACAATGCCGCCGTGGCCGCACAATGGTTCCTCGACCAGGGTGCCGCGCGCGTCTCTATCCTCGATGTCGATTATCACCACGGCAACGGCACGCAGGAAATCTTCTACGGCCGCTCCGACGTGCAGGTGATCAACCTGCATGCCGACCCGATGCAGGAATATCCCTATTTCCTCGGCAGCGCCGACGAGACAGGCG
>NZ_JBFUBY010000761.1:0-571 GCF_056405515.1 Polaromonas sp. P1_G2 | reverse complement strand
GGAATGATGCGCGGGAAAAGGAAGCGGTCGAGCTTGCGGCCTATGCCCGCGATTGCGGTGCCAAGGCGCTGGTCCTGGTGCCCGTCAATGACGGCAGCGGCCGGGCGGAAGGCGAGCGGCAGGGCAATGTGCGGGTATCGCTCAAGGCGCTGAAGCCGATCCTGGCCGATCACGGCTTGACCGGCCTGGTCGAGCCGCTCGGCTTCCAGATCTGTWCGCTGCGCTCCAAGCGGGAGGCGGTCGACGCCATCAATGCCGTCGGCGGCACCGGCATTTTTCGCCTGGTGCATGATACATTCCATCACGTGCTCGCTGGCGAACCGGAAATTTTTGCCGAGCGGACCGGACTGGTGCATATTTCCGGTGTCACCGACACTGCCGTCGGCATCGACGATATGCTGGATGCGCATCGCGTCATGGTCGGGCCGGGCGACCGGATGGACAATGTCAGCCAGATCAGGGCGCTCAGCGCCGCTGGTTACGACGGCTACTTCTCGTTCGAGCCGTTCGCGGCGTCGGTACACGACAATGCCGATCCTGAGAAGATGATCAAAGACAGCATGGACTATAT
>NZ_JBFUBY010000760.1:0-571 GCF_056405515.1 Polaromonas sp. P1_G2 | reverse complement strand
TGCGATCTCTTGGGCCTGGGAAGCAGAAACAGCCTTGGCGATCACCGCCGGCTGGACCGGGAAGCGTTCGACATCGGCAAGCAATTCGTCAAGATCGATATCGGACTGCTCGGTTGGCTGGCGCGCCATTTCGACTGTCGGCTGGCGCTCGGATCGCGGCAAAACCTTGCTTTCCACAACCGGATCCATCGGCTGCAAGACGGTTGCAACGGCCGGCATGACAGGCTCGGCGGCAACGAAATCGTCGACAGCTTCATAAACGGCCGGTTCGGCATCGATGTCGAGGAGCATCGGCTGCGGCTCGGCCGCATTGTCGAAGGTCGCCGCCGCTTCAGTTGCGATTTCATCATCCCAACGTTCGCGGGCAGTCGACCCGACCTCAAACAGCGCAGGCTCTTCTGCGTTTTCGTCGACTGACGGGGATGCAAGGGGCGTCTCTTCACGGGCGAAAATCGAAGCCTTGGTCTCGTGCCAGCGGTCGGGATCGACCTCTGCCTCCATGGCGTCGAGCGCCGGCAGATCGAGAGCCGACCTCTGCCTCCATGGCGTCGAGCGCCGGCAGATCGAGAGC
>NZ_JBFUBY010000759.1:0-571 GCF_056405515.1 Polaromonas sp. P1_G2 | reverse complement strand
GCATAGTCGTTTCTGGCATGGGTACGGCCTCCGGCGTAGCACGCTTGGGCAGATTGCGGCGCGACGACCAGGCGCTATGCGCCACAACGCCGGCCAGCACCAGCCCGCCCACCACTGCCAGACTGATCTGCAAAGTGCTCATTGTGGGATCAGGCTGCTTCTGCGAAACCGATGGCGGCTTCCATGTCCACCGCCACGATGCGCGAAACGCCCTGCTCCTGCATGGTCACGCCGATCAGCTGCTCGGCCATTTCCATGGCGATCTTGTTGTGGCTGATGAACAGGAACTGGGTTTCCTTGCTCATGGAGCGCACCAGCTTGGCGTAACGCTCGGTGTTGGCGTCGTCCAGCGGCGCGTCGACCTCGTCCAGCAGGCAGAAAGGCGCGGGATTCAGCTGGAAGATGGCAAACACCAGCGCGATGGCCGTGAGCGCTTTTTCGCCGCCGGACAGCAGGTGGATGGTCTGGTTCTTCTTGCCGGGCGGCTGGGCGATCACCTGCACGCCGGCGTCGAGGATTYCCTCGCCGGTCATCATGAGCTTGGCGTTGCCGCCACCGAAGAGTTCGGGGA
>NZ_JBFUBY010000758.1:0-572 GCF_056405515.1 Polaromonas sp. P1_G2 | reverse complement strand
GCGCGATATCCGTGCCACCGCCCATGGCGATGCCGATATCGGCCGCAGCCAATGCCGGTGCATCGTTGATGCCGTCGCCGACCTTGGCAACGACGAAACCTTGCTTCTGCTTCTCGCGCACGATCGCCTGCTTGTCTTCCGGCATCAGGCCGGCCCTGACCTCCATGCCGAGATCGGCGCCGATCGCCTTCGCCGTCCGTTCGTTGTCGCCGGTCAGCATCAATGTCTTGATGCCCCGCGCTGCAAGCGTCTTTAGCCCCGCGACAGCATCGGCGCGCGGTTCGTCACGTATGGCAATAAGGCCGCTGACGACGCCATTGGCGAGGAGGACGGAGACCGTCTTGCCCGCCTCGTTGAAGGCATCGATCCGGGCCAGGACCTCGTTTTCGATCGCAACCCGTTCGGCGGCGGCTTTGGGCGAGAGAAGCAGAATTTCTTCGCCGCCGACCGAGGCAGACACGCCTTTTCCGGGCAGCGCCTTGGCGGAATTAGCCGGCGGGACCGGAACCCCGTCGTCCTTGGCGCGGGCGAGGATCGCCACAGCCAGAGGATGGCTCGACCCGGCCTCCAGC
>NZ_JBFUBY010000757.1:0-573 GCF_056405515.1 Polaromonas sp. P1_G2 | reverse complement strand
ATGCAGATCCGCAAGCTCGAAGAGAGCGTCGGATGCGCCTTGTTCGAACGCGCTTCGCGCGGCGTGATGCTGACCAAGCAGGGCAATGCGCTGCTGACCAAGGCACGCCGCATCGTCATGCTGCTCGACGAGACGGCAATCAGCATGCGCCAGCCGAGCTTAAGCGGCGTGGTGCGCATCGGCATCCCCGAAGAATATGGCTCTTCCGTACTGCCGCGGGCGCTGAGGAATTTCGACCAGTCGCATCCCGGCGTCGAGATCATCGTTAATTTCGGCCGCTCCTCGGTGCTGACCGATGCACTCAATGCCGGCAAGCTCGATCTGGCCGTGGTCTACGAACAGGGCGACTTCACCACCAGCGAGGTTTTGCGCACCGACCCTACCGTGTGGGTAACGTCCGATATTCACGAGACGCATCTGCGCTCACCGCTGCCGGTGGCGATGTATTCCGGCATGGGCTGGGCAAAGACGCTGTCGCTGTCGGTGCTCGATAATCTCGGTAAGGATTATCGTATCGCCTATGTCAGCGACACCAGCAACGGGCTGATGGCCGCGGTGCAAGCTGGGTTGGGC
>NZ_JBFUBY010000756.1:0-573 GCF_056405515.1 Polaromonas sp. P1_G2 | reverse complement strand
CCCTGAATCCGGCCGACGGGCACGCCATCCTCGGCCTGCATGCGGCGGAGCGGGATGCCATCATCCGGCTGCATCCGACCGACCGGCAGGCCGTCATCATCGGGCTGCACACGGCCGATGGGAATCCCATCGCCCTGGTGCATGCGCCGCATCGGCACGGCGTCCGGGGGCATGTCGTCGTCGTCTGGATAGTCTTGCGCGGCGGCGGATGTCACCATCAACGCCACGCCGACCAGCGACGCTATTATTCTCGTTATCATCGGTTTCACGTGTCCCGTGACAATACTTAACTTGACCCCTATTTAGCGAAACAACAATGAATGGCAAATGAATGTGGCCAAAGCTGCGGCGTTTGGCGGGTTAGCGTGTCATCGAGCCGCTTTCTGCATCATTGCCTGCAAGTGGGGCAGGCATCCGTCCTATCGACCGCGACCTGGATTTTCACGTCCTTGGCGATCGGGAAGATCGACGCGGTCGCCTCTTGCACCAGCGTCTTCTGCGCTTCCGCCAGCGTGTCGATATAGGCGGCGACGCCATTGCCGTTCTGCGCCAGCGTCTGCATCAGCGCGTCAT
>NZ_JBFUBY010000755.1:0-574 GCF_056405515.1 Polaromonas sp. P1_G2 | reverse complement strand
TTGCCCTTGAGCGCCAAAATGTAGTCGGCTTGTTTGTCGGTGATTTTGCGGGCGACCTCTTTCTGGCAGCCCATGGCATCAATCGTCACCACCGCGCCTTCGATCGAGAGCATGTCGAGAAGCWTGGGGATGGCTGTGATTTCATTGGATTTCTCCGAGACYTTGACCTGTCCCAGAACCAGTTTCTGCCGCGCTGAGAAGGCGCTGAGCGTATGCAGGGYGTCMTTGTTRCCTTTCGTGCCGGAGCGGCGWGAGGTYTTGCCRTCTATGGCGATGACCTCAGCCGGTCGACCGGTCACCGCCGCYACCCATCGGGCAAAACAGGCTTGGAACGCYTGAACRTCAAGGCTTGCGASAATGACGCCCAGTTGATCCTCACACGGTGTTCCGTAGGTATACGGGCTGAACCGACGCAGCAGTTCCAGCCGCTTTTCGCCAAACCGGGCAATCTCGCTGACGCAGTTGCAGTCGCAGATCATCGCGACAAGGCAAAGAAGCAGAMCCTCCTCAAGCGGATAACGCACCTTCAGGGCTTGCCGCTTGTCCGGAAGCTCTGAGAAATACGAAAGAAAAA
>NZ_JBFUBY010000754.1:0-574 GCF_056405515.1 Polaromonas sp. P1_G2 | reverse complement strand
GTCGATAGGGGCGGAGTATGCGGAGTAGGGTGGGGTCTCATTTACCCCTCACCAACTCCGGCCAAGGGTTCACTTCGTTCACCCGGCCTTCGTATCCTCTCCCGCAAGGGGCGAGGAAAACTCGCGGCAATGCTTCGCCACAAATACGACGGCGCGGTTCGCTGCAACGGCGCAACAGGTTTTTCCTCGCCCCCTGTGGGAGAGGATAGCAAGGCCGYGAGAGGCGTAGCCGATYRCTTGGCCGCGCTTGGTGAGGGGTAAGCTCTTCTTCCAAAGTAGACCAGCCTCAACCCCACCGCCGGAACAGCGCACTGGCGTTGACGCCGCCGAAACCAAAACCGTTGGAAATGGCGTGTTCCATCACCATCGGCCGGGCATTGCCGCCGACGAGGTCCAGGCCTTCCGCGACCGGATCGGGATGGACGAGGTTGCGCGTCGGCGGGGCGATCTGGTCGCGCAGTGCCATGATGGTGAAGACTGCTTCGAGCCCGCCGGCGGCGCCAAGCAGGTGGCCGGTGGCCGATTTGGTGCCGCTGACCGCAATGGAGCCGTCGCGGCCGAAGACGCTCTTGAT
>NZ_JBFUBY010000753.1:0-574 GCF_056405515.1 Polaromonas sp. P1_G2 | reverse complement strand
GCGCACGCCAAGCAGGTTTTGGGAGATGCCGTCATGCAGTTCCCGCGCCAGCCGCGAACGCTCCTCTTCCTGTGTGTCGATCACCCGTTGGGTCAATTCTTTCAGCCGGCCATCGGCCATGCGGCGTTCATGGAAGGTGAGAAGCATGCAGGTGGTGAACACGACCAGCACCGACGGTACTGCGATCAGCGCGACGATCACAAAAGTCTTCTTGATACTGGCGCGCATGGCGATGTTCGCGGCGGCACTTTGCGCATAGACATCGTCGAGATAGACACCGGTCCCTACGACCCATCGCCATTTGTCGAGGCTGACGACGAATGACAGCTTGTCGGCGATCTGTCCGGTGGACGGCTTCTGCCATTTATATTGATGCAGGCCGCCACCGGCCTTGGCCGTGGCGATCAGTTGGGCGATCACCTTGTCGCCATCGGGGTCGGTCAGGTTCAGCCAGTTGCGCCCGTGCCGAAAACTCTGGCGCGGATGAACGATATTGTTGCCGTCATAATCATAGACGAAGAAATAGCCGTCCTTGCCGTAGTCGAGCGAGGTCAGGATCGCCGCCACCTTGTCC
>NZ_JBFUBY010000752.1:0-575 GCF_056405515.1 Polaromonas sp. P1_G2 | reverse complement strand
CGCGTGGCCTGCTGCAGCTGCCAGGCATCGCCGGCGGCAAAGCTCGCCAGCGGCGCCTGAGTGGTCGAGACGATCAGTCCCTTGTTGTTGAACTCGAACACCTGCACGCCCTGCATTTCGTTGTCGGGGGTGAGAGCCTTCACGTTGACCACGTAGGTGTTGTAGGCCTGTTTTTCCTTGAGCCAGGCGCCGGTCTGGCCTATGGTGATCTTGCTCTGGTAGCGCGCTTTGAGCAGCTGGGCGGCCCGCTCGCTGGCGGGCGCCACGTAGTCGCCCACCACGAAGCTGAACACCACAAACAAGGCGCCCAGGGCCAGCAGCAGCTTCAGCGCGCGCCAGGGGCCCAGGCCGCTGGTTCGCAAAATGGTGTATTCGGAGCTCTGGGCCAGCCGGGCCATGACGAAGATCGTGCCGATCAGCACCGAAATGGGCAGCAGCTCGTAAAGGTGGTTGGGCACCAGCAGGCCCACATACAGCAGCGCATGGCGGATCTGGTAGATCTCGCCGGCATTGATGCCGTTGCTCTTGCCGAGGTATTGGAGTTCGTCGACCAGGTCGAAAAAGAAGAACAGGGC
>NZ_JBFUBY010000751.1:0-575 GCF_056405515.1 Polaromonas sp. P1_G2 | reverse complement strand
GGTACGAGCAGACCTTGTAGACCAGCACGATGCCGTCCTGGCCATGCTTGTCGGCGAGCAGGCCGAGCAGCGCCGCGCCCAGTCCGCCGGCGCCGAAGGCGAAGCCGAAGAAGATGCCGGCGATCAGGCCTACCCGGCCGGGAATCAGTTCCTGGGCGAAGACGACGATGGCCGAGAAAGCCGAAGCGAAGATCAGGCCGATCACCACCGACAGAACGCAGGTCCAGAACAGGTTYGCRTAKGGCAGCAGCAGCGCGAASGGGATRACGCCGAGGATCGAGAACCAGATGACGAAGCGAGCGCCAAAACGGTCGCCGATCGGGCCGCCCAGGAAAGTGCCGACCGCCACCGATCCAAGGAACAGGAACAGCATCAGCTGTGACGCCTGCACGCTCATGCCGAAGCGTTGGATGACGTAGAAAGTGAAATAGCTGGAAATGCTCGACATGTAGACATTTTTGGTCGCTGTCAGCAGGACGAGAATCAGGAAGGCCCAAAGCACCTTGTTCTGTGGCAGCGGCAGCGTACGGCTGGCCGGCGCCTTTGAGACCTGTTGCCGGCGATGGCTGACATAC
>NZ_JBFUBY010000750.1:0-575 GCF_056405515.1 Polaromonas sp. P1_G2 | reverse complement strand
GATCCATTGCGGCCCATCCGCTTCCAGCGTATCGCCGGTGTCGATCAGGTCGCGCAACAGGTTGGCAAGGGCCAGACCGGCATCGCAGCCCCAGAGACTGCCGAGATCGCCGCTCTCGTCGGCGCAAAAACTTTCCAGCACCCGGCCGGTCGCCTCCGCCCACTGGTTCAGGGACAAGCGGCTGGAGGAACGCCCGTCTTCGGAGCGGGCCAGCAGTGCCGCCAGCGGTTCGACTGCCTTCTCGATCGTGGCACCCAGCTGCGTCAGCTCATCGAGGTGATCGAGCACGACGAGATGCGCCTGCCACTGCTTTTTGTGCCTGTTCTCCTGCAATTCCGCGATCGCAATGCCGATCAACGGCGTCAATTGCGAGGGATTGGCGAGCGTTGTGCCGCCACGCATGGTCAGCATTTCCAGCCGGTTGACCGCGCCTTCCAGAATGGTGCGGCTGCGGCCGAGCCGGATCAGCGGATGTTTCAATAGACCGATCAGTGCCACTGGATCGCCGGGCCGCAGAACGCATTCGAGCAGGAGCTGGACGAGCGCGCCGTGATGCGAAGAGATCAGTGGCGTGC
>NZ_JBFUBY010000749.1:0-575 GCF_056405515.1 Polaromonas sp. P1_G2 | reverse complement strand
TCGAGGCCGCGCGACATCAGCGAATATTCGATCTGCAGGTCGGCGATCGGATGGACTTTGGCGGCGCGGCGGATGGTTTCGGAGCCGACTTCCGACAGGCCGATATGCTTGACATAGCCGGCCTTGACCATGTCGGCTATGGCGCCCACGGTGTCCTCGATCGGCACGTTCGGATCGAGCCGGGCAGGGCGGTAGACGTCGATATAGTCGACGCCGAGGCGGACCAGCGTATAGGCGAGCGCCGTCTTGACCGCAGCCGGCCGCGCGTCAAAACCGATCCAGCCGGCAGAGGGGTCGCGCTGGGCGCCGAACTTGACGCTGATGTCGACTTTGTCGCGATCCCCACCCTTCAGCGCTTCGGCGATCAAAAGTTCGTTGTGGCCCATGCCGTAGAAATCGCCGGTGTCGAGCAGCGTCACGCCGGCTTCCATGGCGGCGTGGATGGTGGCGATGGATTCGGCGCGGTCGGCCGGTCCATACATGCCCGACATGCCCATGCAGCCAAGGCCGAAGGCGGAGGTTCTCGGGCCGTTCTTTCCAAGAGTCGTGTATTTCATCATCTCTCTCCTTGGTAC
>NZ_JBFUBY010000748.1:0-575 GCF_056405515.1 Polaromonas sp. P1_G2 | reverse complement strand
CGTGCCAACATCCTTCGCCATCAGATTCGACGTGCAGTCGAGGGCCATCGACATATCCGACACGAACCTTCCGCGTCCTGAAGGCAGCATCCGTGCGAACGAAGTAATGCCCTCCATGAGTTCCGGCGATCACTCCCTCAAGGGTCAGGCCGTTATCGTCCTGACGACAGACACAATGTTCAAGACCCTCATCGTCCCAATCGCGCCAACGAACGACAGCCTTCATCGATGCCTCCCATGTGAACATTAAGAGAACACTATAAAGAGGCTGAATGTCTGTAAAGGGCTCGTCACGTCGATCGCCGCCATCCGAAGACAACTGACCGTCGCACTCTCTCACAGCCTTAAACGATGTCCAGGCTGCTCCAGGAGCAATGATCCACGGAAAGCGTAAACTTATGACGCAGTAAGATTAGACCAGCGCCTCCATCTTGCCGGCTGCAGGAATATTCGGCGCCGTCTTGTTGTCGACGATCACCAGATCGAATTTGCCGTCGTCCTTGCGCCGCCATTGGCCGCCGACCAGCTGTGTCTTGGTGACGTTCTTGGCCGCGAAAGGCGGAACACCCTGACCG
>NZ_JBFUBY010000747.1:0-576 GCF_056405515.1 Polaromonas sp. P1_G2 | reverse complement strand
CACTGGAACTGGAGAGGCGCATCGAGGACCTGACCGAGCAGGCGAAGCTTCTCTATTCCGACATGTCGCTCGCATGGCAGAAGCTGGAGGCCGTCGGCGGCGACGACGCGGTCGCCCGGATCGAAGCCAGACGCCGCACCATCTTCCTCGAAATCGAGGATCTGGCGCGACGCTATCTCACACTCAGGACCGGCACGTTTGCCGCCGAACAGGCGCTGCATATCTACCGCGAAAAACATCGCAGCTCGATGATGAACCGCGCTTCGGAGGCTTTTCGCCTGATCACCGGCGGCAGCTATTCAGGCCTTACCTCGCAACCCGACAAGGACAAGGAAATCCTGATCGGCGTGTCGGGTGACGGCAGTTCGAAGCTTGCCGATGCCATGTCGACCGGCACCCAGTTCCAGCTCTATCTGGCGCTCAGGCTTGCCGGTTATGAGGAGTTCGCCGCACTCCGTCCGCCGGTCCCATTTGTCGCCGACGACATCATGGAGAGTTTCGACAATCCCCGCTCCGAAGAGGTGTTCCGCCTGCTCGGCGAAATGGCCAAGGTGGGACAGGTGATCTACCTGACGC
>NZ_JBFUBY010000746.1:0-577 GCF_056405515.1 Polaromonas sp. P1_G2 | reverse complement strand
CATCGCCTCGGAAGCGGCGGCCAAGAGCCATGGCCTGACGCCGATCGCCCGCGTCGTTGCCGGCGCCACTGCCGGTGTGCCGCCGCGGATCATGGGCATCGGCCCTGCCCCGGCCACGAAGAAGCTCTTGGAGAAGATCGGCTGGACCGTCGATCAGCTCGATGTGTTCGAGCTCAACGAAGCCTTTGCCTCGCAGGGTCTGGCGACACTGCGCGAGCTCGGCATTGCCGACGACGATGCGCGCGTCAACCGCAATGGCGGCGCCATCGCGCTCGGCCATCCGCTCGGCATGTCCGGCGCCCGCATTGCCGGCACGGCGGCATTGGAACTGGTCGCGACCGGCGGGAAACGTTCCATCTCGACCATGTGCATCGGTGTCGGTCAGGGCATTGCGGTGGCGCTCGAACGGGTGTGAGATGACAGGCTTGCTGGCGGATTTCGCATTGCCGGCACGGCGGCATTGGAACTGGTCGCGACCGGCGGGAAACGTTCCATCTCGACCATGTGCATCGGTGTCGGTCAGGGCATTGCGGTGGCGCTCGAACGGGTGTGAGATGACAGGCTTGCTGGCGGATTT
>NZ_JBFUBY010000745.1:0-578 GCF_056405515.1 Polaromonas sp. P1_G2 | reverse complement strand
CTTGTAGAAAGCGTCATAAGCCGCGATGTCGGGGACAACGACGCGCAGGAGATAATCGACGTCGCCGCTCATGCGGTAGAATTCCACGACTTCGGGGAATTCGACGATCACTTCGGAAAAACGCTTCAGCCATTCGATCGAATGCGAATTGGTACGGATCGACACGAAGACGGTGACTTTGGTGTTGACCTTGATCGGATCGAGAATGGCGACGCGCCGCTTGATGACACCGTCCTCTTCCATTTTCTGGATGCGGCGCCAGCAGGGCGTGGTCGACAAGCCGACCTTCTTGGCGAGGTCGGCCACGGCGAGTGTCGCATCTTCCTGCAGCAACCTGAGGATCTTTCTGTCAAGGCGGTCCATACTTACCTCCGGGAAAATTTTGCTCACTATTATACGAATTTCTGAAAAAGGAAGAATGCTATTTCAAGAAATCCACGAAGAAACCAGACGGCGGAGTTCTGGCAGCAGTTCAGTTTCGAACCATGGGTTCTTGCGGATCCAACCGGTATTGCGCCAGCTTGGATGCGGCAGCGGCAGCACGCCCCTTTCGAGATGTCGGCGCCAGTCGCGGACAG
>NZ_JBFUBY010000744.1:0-578 GCF_056405515.1 Polaromonas sp. P1_G2 | reverse complement strand
GCGCAGTCCAGCCAGGGGCCGGACATCTATTTCATGTGGGCGGGGCTCGGCCTGGGTGGCGAATTCGTCAAGGCCGGCCTGTCGAAACCTCTCGACGATTATTACAAGAAGTATGACTGGGATAAGCACCTGCTTGGTACGGCCGCCAGTTTCTCCAAGATCTATCCGGGCGGCCGCCACGGTGTACCCTATACCTTCCACGGCGAAGCGATCTATTACAGCAAGGCGCTGTTCCAGAAGGCCGGCATCACCGCGATGCCGACGACGTATGACGAGCTGAAGGCCGATGCGAAGAAGCTGAAGGATGCCGGCATTGCGCCGATGACATTCGGCGGCACGGTCAACTGGCACCTGATGCGGCTGATGGACGTCATCCTTGAAGCCAAGTGCGGTGTCGACAAGCACGACGAGTTGATGAACATGAAGCTCGATTGGTCGAAGGAGCCCTGCGCCACCGCGAGCTTCCAGGAACTGAACGACTGGTCGCAGAATTATATCCTGAAGCCCTTCATGGGCATTGACAACAACCAGAGCTTCAACCTGTTCCTCGCAAATCGTGCGGCAATGATGCTGGAGGG
>NZ_JBFUBY010000743.1:0-578 GCF_056405515.1 Polaromonas sp. P1_G2 | reverse complement strand
GACCATTTGACGCTACCAGCCGGCGCTGAACTTGGAAGTCTCCGGTCTTTCGATCAAGCCGCCCCTTCTCTGTGACTTGACTGACACGATCCGGGGTCAGGCCGGAGTGCTCCCAACTGACTATGTCCCCTGTGACGGCAATCGGCTTGTCACCTTGGCTTGAGCCCATGACCTTCCGCTCGAAGTCGATGTGATAGATCATCTGTCCCTGGAGTTGAGCGCCACCCGCCAACGCCATAGCGGACGTACAGGTAACGGTTCGCTTCGTGACGGACAGGGCATACAGAACCGCGACTGCGACCACTGCAACTAGAGCCACGGTCAATGCGGTTGTCGAACGAGCGCTGAGTGACATGCTAGAGGTCTAACGCAGAAATGACCGATGGACAGTAGGCTGGCGCAAGCCAGCCGATAGGGCGTCCGCGTCGATTGCCATATTAGATTGCCCCGAGCACGAGCGGCGCTGCACGGCCCATGAGTTCGGAATGATCTACTTCGCCGAGATTCGAAATGAAGCCGAACGAACCGCGTTCTTGAAAGGCTTCTGCCCATTCCCGTAGTTGTTCAATGAGCCAGTC
>NZ_JBFUBY010000742.1:0-578 GCF_056405515.1 Polaromonas sp. P1_G2 | reverse complement strand
CAGCATACCAGTATCGGGCAGGGCGGTGATGATGACGGCTTTCAGGGCATTGCCGTCTTCCGTGTCGGTGAAGCCGAACGTGTCTCCCGAAAAGGTGAAGCTGGCATCCTCGTCAAGCGTCACCGTGTTGTCGGCAGCGGACGGCGCGTGATTGATGTCGGCGACGCGCGATGTGATTTCGGTGCTGATCAAAGTGATTGGGGCTGGCGCATGTCGCATGGAAAATCCCTTTTTCGATGACTTCAGAACAGGAAACCATCCTTGATCAGATGCGCACTGCCGACGCCGGCACGATCGCTATAGCCGAGGCCCATACGGTCGGCGCGACCATTTTTGGGAGGATCGGCGTGCATCGGCGTTTCGGCGGGGTTGCGTTCACTTATCGTAAATCGGCAACGCCGAGCGAAACCGCCTTGCGCCTTGACAAATCGGACGCAGCATGCGCTTGTCCCGCCGATTTGATGAGCCCCAAGAATCCGGGCGTTTTGACCCGGACGACAGACATTCAGGACTGACCCCATGCACCGCTATCGCAGCCACACTTGCGCCGCCCTCAGGAAATCCGACGTCGGTTCCAC
>NZ_JBFUBY010000741.1:0-578 GCF_056405515.1 Polaromonas sp. P1_G2 | reverse complement strand
GGACGAGCACTGACAATAGCGGGCCTGCCCTCGATCGGCGCGACTTTCGTCACGGAAATTTCGCGCAGCGATGCGGATTGCCCGGTTGTTCCGTCGGTCTCCACGAGGTGACGGCGAACCTCAGCGGCGATCGCATCAATCCTCGACCGGTCGGCCGCAAGAATGGGGGGAGGGGCGGGCCTGCCTTCGCGCGCCGAAAAGATGATTTCGTTCTGATCGTTCAGGACAAGGCCAAGGTCGTGGCCGAAATAGGAGTGCAGCCATGCCCCGATCGCGGTAGCCATCCACTGCTGATTGCCCGCTCTGGTATAGGCGACCGTATCGTCTCCTATGGCGATGCTCTCCTGCTCCTTCGCCACTGCGACGATCCGCTCCTTGATCGCATGCGAGACGATGTCGCTTTGCCTGCCCAGGGCCAGCCGATCGATCTGCGTGGAGGCCAGCCAGGAAAAGCCGGCGATCAGTGCTGCAGCGATACCCGACATCACCATCAGTGTGATCGTGATTTGCGATGTCAGGCGCGCGTCTCGGTTCAACATCGGCAATCCTTCCGGTTGCCGCAAAGGTAAGGCAGAAAC
>NZ_JBFUBY010000740.1:0-580 GCF_056405515.1 Polaromonas sp. P1_G2 | reverse complement strand
GTGCCAGTGAGATGCAGATGCGACGGATCGGGATGCTCGATCGGCACCAGGAAGCGGCCTTCCGCATGCACCCGCATCAGGTCGATCGAATAGTCGCCGAAGCCATGATGCGAGATGACCTCCATCAGCGACCGGCCGCTATCGGCGGCTTCCATGGCCAGCGCATAGACGCTCGACGCATCCTTGACGACGCGCGCCTCTTCGTCGACCGTGTTTCGGACGACGACGGCAGCGCTACCAAAGCCGTTGTTGATTTGCGATATCAGCATTTCCTACTCCTTTTACGGATGGCCGTATGGCGTGAATTCCGCGCTAACGGCGGTCAGCCATGTGGTGGAGCGAGGCCGATGGCCTCAGCCCTTCCTCTTGTTGTAAACGTCGAAATAGACAGCGGCGAGCAGCACCAGGCCCTTGACCAGTTGCTGGTAATCGATGCCCAGGCCCATGATCGACATGCCGTTGTTCATCACACCCATGATGAAGGCGCCGATCACCGCGCCGGTGATCTTGCCGACGCCGCCGGACGCCGAGGCGCCGCCGATGAAGCAGGCTGCAATGACGTCGAGTTCGTTGCCAACAC
>NZ_JBFUBY010000739.1:0-583 GCF_056405515.1 Polaromonas sp. P1_G2 | reverse complement strand
TCCCAACTTCATGCTGAGCGATCATCGCGTCGCGGAGCGGGTCTGGCTGGAGAGCTGATATCCGCCCGCAGCGGATATCGTTGAAACGCGCCGCCGACTCTGACCGTCGGCGAACGACAAAAGTCCGTCCACCAAGTTGGGCCGGTTGTCTTGAGCGGCAGGCGAACGCCGCATTGCCGGATTGCAGGACCAAGGCGCTCGATGCGCCGGATTTCGGACGCATTGGTGCCTCGGCTGAATCGGGGCCCTTTCTTCAAAGTCCAAAGCGCCCCGGACCGGTTCCGGCCTTCCGCTCTGCTTAAATGACGCAGTCCAACGCGCGCAATGCTCCACGCCAGAATTGCAAAATTCGGATTCCTGAATCCCGAGCCATGCAAAAAACAAATCCATCATTGTCTTCGTTAACGACCTGTTGACAGAACAGATTATTCCAAAGATTGTGCGCGTGCGGCATGTCCCTGAGGGCTCGGAGAACAGTCCCAGGCGCTTTCGCAAAGGCTTTTTTAGAGAACCGGCGGATGCATTTCAGTCCGAAGGTTCGGTGCGCCGCAACGGGTAGCGCGCGCGGTACCATCATAACAAC
>NZ_JBFUBY010000738.1:0-583 GCF_056405515.1 Polaromonas sp. P1_G2 | reverse complement strand
ATCGAAGACGATGCCGATGTCGCCGGTCGGGCCGGCGAGCAGCGTTTCGTAGACATGCACGGCATCGACGGGAGAGACGGTACGCGAGGTCAGGCGCGCTACGTTCATTCGCCCCCGGCGCAGGTAGTCGAAGAAAAGCGTCGTCATCTCTGCTGCCGACCAGGGGCCGAACGGTGTCGCCTGCCCAGGACGTGTCAGGCCGTGAACGCCGAGCATGGACAGGGTGTCGCCGACGACGCGCGGTCCTGAGCATGTCGACACTGATGGCACGGGCCGAGATCAAGCAGGGGCGGCTGTTGCCCGCGGCCGGGCAGCCGGCCTCGGATGGATGGAGATCGGCGTCGGGCCGAAACATTTCGTCGACCCCAGGGGTGGGCTCAGATCGTCCGTGTATAGGGTGCGCTGGCTCGAGCCTGCGACAGCCTGAGCGCCACGGGGATGGCGATAAAGGCCGCCACCGCGGCCATACCGACGGCCGCAACGAGCCAGAGCGACGATACGACACCGACCGACGACAGCGATGCCGACATCGCAAACGGCGCAACCGCCGCCGGCACCTGCTTGGCGAAGGTCGACCATCCGA
>NZ_JBFUBY010000737.1:0-585 GCF_056405515.1 Polaromonas sp. P1_G2 | reverse complement strand
GCCGGGCACCCCGCGCCCTTATCAATTCCTTACGCCGCCATCCCACCTTCCCGATCGAGATTTGATCCGGAAGAGAGGCAAAGTGCGGGCTCCAAATTATCCTCAGGAGTTAGAGATGTTGGACCTGGTTTTCCTGGCCGTGGGCGTCGCCGCCTTCGGCATTTTTGCCGTTTATGCACGGCTTCTCGAACGGTTGTGAGGTGAAGCATGTTTGAAGCCATCTTCGGCCTCGCCGTCGCTCTGGCGCTCGGCGCCTATCTGGTGGTCACCCTCGTTCATCCCGAGCGGTTCTGACCCCGCCATCCCGGAGTATTTTCCATGACCTTCAACGGATGGCTGCAAATCGGCCTTCTCTTTGTCATCACGCTGGCGCTGATCAGGCCGCTCGGCCTCTATATGGCCCGCGTGTTCGAGGGCGAGCGCAATGTCCTTTCGCCAATCCTCAAGCCGGTCGAGGCCGGCTTCTATGCCATCTCCGGCGTCGACCCGAAGAAGGAACAGGGCTGGCTGTCGTTCACCATGTCGATGCTGCTCTTCAATGCGCTCGGTTTCGCATTGCTCTATGCCATGCTGCGCCTGCAGGGC
>NZ_JBFUBY010000736.1:0-585 GCF_056405515.1 Polaromonas sp. P1_G2 | reverse complement strand
CACGTATTCAGATTGTCGTCATTGCCATCCTCACGGTATTCTCTCTGACGACCGGCCTCTGGCCGGAGCCCTTGATCGGGGTTGCGAACCGCGCCGCCGCCGGGTTGGTCCGGCCTTCAGCCTATATCGGCTCGGTGTTTCCCGAGAGGCATCCATGAACCCTGTCATCCGCGCGTGGCGCATTTTGCGCCTGATCCTCGCTTTCTTCAGCGAATTCACTCTGTCGGTGATTCGGGTCTGCCAGCTTGTACTGTCGCCGCGTATGAGAATCCGGCCGGCAGTCATCGCTTTCCCGCTCACTGTCCGGCGTGATTTCGAGATCACCCTGCTTGCCAACCTGATCACGCTCACACCCGGCACCCTAGCGATCGATGTCAGCGATGACCGCAGCACGCTCTATGTGCATGTCATCGACTGCCCCGATCCGGCCGTTGCAGCGCGTGAGATCGCTGACGGTTTTGAACGGCTGATCCTGGAGGCTTTCGCATGAACAGCGCCGTCATCCTCGCCACCGCCATCGATATTGCGATCGTCCTTCTCATTTGCGCCATGCTGGTCACGACACTGCGCGTGGTTCTCGGTCCG
>NZ_JBFUBY010000735.1:0-586 GCF_056405515.1 Polaromonas sp. P1_G2 | reverse complement strand
CGCTCGGCGCGCTTGTGGCGCTGACCCTGCATTTCGGCGATATCAAAGCCTTCCTCAAGGCCGTCTACGCGACAAAGCTCGCCTGGCTGCTGCCGGCCATTGCGCTTCAGGTCGGGACCTATATCTGTGTCGCCGCCACATGGTCGCTGGCGCTGGCCAATTCGAAAGTGCATTACCGCTTTTCCGCCCTGTTCCGCCTCTCGGTAATCGAGCTCTTCGTCAATCAGGCGCTGCCGACCGGCGGCCTGAGCGGCACGCTTGTGGTCGTTCGCGGGCTTTCCCTGCGCGGTGTTCCCTCCTCGGTCGGCACGGCGGCACTGCTGATCGGCGCGGTCTCCTACTATTCGGCCTATCTGATCACCGGACTGGTCGCCTTCGGCCTGCTCTGGCTGCACGGCGATCTCACCGGCGTCTGGCTGGCGACCTTCATCGCTTTCGTGTTGATGATCAGCTTTGTCGGCGGGCTGATCCTGATGACCGCATGGTCTGGACACAAGCTGCTGCCGAAATTCATGCTCAAATGGTCGTTCATCGATCGCCTGCCGCATTTGATGGAGCAGGTGAAAATGGAATTCACCCGCAACAC
>NZ_JBFUBY010000734.1:0-586 GCF_056405515.1 Polaromonas sp. P1_G2 | reverse complement strand
CCCTCATTGTGCAGGTCCTTGGCAAATTCGATGATCAGGATGGCGTTCTTGGCCGACAGGCCGATAATGGCAATCAGGCCGACCTTGAAATAGACGTCGTTCGGCATGCCGCGCAGGGTGACGGCGGCCACGGCGCCGATGACGCCGAGCGGCACGACCATCATCACCGAGACCGGGATGGCCCAGCTTTCATAGAGCGCGGCGAGGCAGAGGAAGACCATCAGGCAGGACAGCGCCATCAACAGCGGCGCCTGCGTGCCGGAAAGAATTTCCTCGCGCGACTGGCCGGTCCATTCGAAGCCGAAACCGGTGGGCAGCTGTGTCGCCAGCCGCTCCATTTCCTTGATCGCATCGCCGGAGGAATAGCCGGGCTTGGTTTCGCCGGAGAGGCGCACCGAGGGATAGCCGTCATAGCCCACGACCTGCGTCGGTCCCATGGACCACTTCACCGTGGCGAACGCCGAGATTGGCACCATGCCGCCATTGGCATTGCGGACATAGAGATTGAGCAGATCGGCCGTCTGCATGCGCTTGGCTGCATCCGCCTGCACGGTCACGCGCTGCAGGCGGCCGGCATTGGGGAAGT
>NZ_JBFUBY010000733.1:0-587 GCF_056405515.1 Polaromonas sp. P1_G2 | reverse complement strand
ACGCTGGGGCGCGCTTTGCTGAGGCTGGTCGATGCCTCCGCCGGAGAAATCCGCTTCGACGGCCGCGACATCACTCAGCTCCCCGACGGCGAGATGAGGCCGCTACGCCGTCGCATGCAGATGATCTTTCAGGACCCGATGGCCTCGCTCAACCCGCGCCATTCGGTGCGGAAAATCCTGGTCGAGCCGATCCTGCTGCATGGGTTGGCCGCCAATGCACGGCAGGCGGAAGAGCGGGTGCAGAAAATCCTCGACCGGTTTGCGCTGCCGAAAGTCGTGCTCGACCGCAATCCGCATGAGCTTTCCGGCGGCCAGCGCCAGCGCGTCGGCATTGCCCGCGCTGCCCTGCTGGAGCCGGATTTCGTGCTCGCCGACGAGWTCGTCTCCGGTCTCGATGTCTCGACCCAGGCGCAAGTGCTCAATCTGTTGCGCGATCTGTCGCGTGACATGGGCCTCGCCATGGCCTTTATCAGCCACGACTTGTCGGTGATCCGCGCCGTCTGCGACCGGGTCTATGTGATGCGCTTCGGCCGCGTGGTCGAAGAAGGCCGCTGCGAGGATGTCTTCGCTGCGCCGAAATCCAATTA
>NZ_JBFUBY010000732.1:0-588 GCF_056405515.1 Polaromonas sp. P1_G2 | reverse complement strand
GTGACGTGCCGTTCGGCACGGACCTGATCTTTGCCTCGTCCGGCTCGGCAAAGTTCACCTTCCATGCCGAGATCTGCGAGGATTTCTGGGTGCCGATGCCGCCGTCGTCGCGGGCCGCCCTGGCCGGGGCCGAAATCCTGCTCAACCTGTCGGCCAGCAATATCACCATCGGCAAGGCCGAGACGCGCCGGCGGCTCTGCGAAAGCCAGTCGTCGCGGGCAATCGCGGCCTATGCCTATTCCGCTGCGGGACCGGGCGAATCGACGACCGACCTCGCTTGGGACGGCCAGGCCGAAATTTTCGAAATGGGCAATCAGCTTGCTTCGACCAATCGCTTTTCCTGGCAGCCGGAGGCGGCGATTGCCGATATCGACGTCGGACGCCTTCGCCAGGAGCGGATGCGGACCAACACTTTCGGCGATACCGTCAGCAACGAGATTGGCGCCGCGCCGGCTTTCCGGACAATGACCTTTGCGCTCGATGTGCCGTCCGAGCCGGTTGCTCTGCGGCGACCTATCGAACGCTTCCCCTATGTTCCGTCCGACCCGAAGCGGCTCGCCGAGGATTGCTACGAGGCCTACAATATCC
>NZ_JBFUBY010000731.1:0-588 GCF_056405515.1 Polaromonas sp. P1_G2 | reverse complement strand
GCCATCGCTCAGTGCCGCGGTCGCGTGGCAAAACTGCCGACCGACATCGTGATATTCGTCGCGCTGACGCTCATAGGTCATCGTCGGGTTGACGATCTCCTGCAGCTGCAGTCCGGCTTCATTGTAGTGGCGGAATTTCAATGCGAAATCGAACTTCAGCTGGCGGGCGACCCATCTCGCATCGCATTGCGGGCTGGAATCCAGAACCGGCCAGGCGAAGGCGCTCCCTGTGTTTATCGAAAGGGTTGCGACGACAAAGCCGAGCGCGAGCAGGAAACGAAGGGCAGACATGGTATTTCTCCGTAGGAGACGCCAGCATTGGTCGCTTCGTCCTATCAGGTCAAGAGCATTCCGGCCACAGTCCCCACCGCTGTCAATCCGCGGCCCAGAGCACCTTATGGGCGTCGAGGAAGTCGACCGAATGGATTACGGTGCCAGCATCGCCGAGGAAGCAGACATTGTAGTTCGGCGCGAAGGCGCCATAGCCCATGCGCTCGACGATGCCGGAAAAATCCGGCCAGCAGACGTGGTTGGTGGAGCGCGGCGCCGAGAACGGAATGCCGCAGACCTGCCCGCTCAGCGTGAAAT
>NZ_JBFUBY010000730.1:0-589 GCF_056405515.1 Polaromonas sp. P1_G2 | reverse complement strand
CAAGAATGGTGATGACCGGTTCCACCCAGAGAAGATAACCGAAGACGCAGACGATCGTCCCACCGGATAGAAGTGGTAAGCCGAAGGCGTCGCCGCCAAAACCGCTGACGTCTTCCGTTTCCGCGGCCAGCATCGAAACGACCGTTCCGGCGTTGAGCTCCGTTCCGGACTTTCCACTATCTTCGCCGCCTTCGGATACCCGATCGAGAATGCGGAGCCGGATATCTCGGGCAATGACCTCGACCGCCAGGCCCTTCAGCATATTGAGCCAATATTTAAGCGCCCCCTGAAGGAAAATGACCGTGAGATAGATCCCACCCAGGATGACCAGCAGCCAAACGCTTCGGCTGACGACGGCGTAGTTGACTATCCTGCGCTGCAGTTCGAGTGGAACCATCATGAGGGGCGCAAGGATTGCGGTGAGAAGGCAGATTGCAATCTGCTTGGCACGCGTGGTTTTCCAGACATAAGAGTAAAGATGCCTGCTCAGGTCGAGCGTCTTTCTGAAGCCGCCTGTCTTCCTCGCCCTGCCCTCACAAGTAGCGGCCGGCGGCACCGGAAAAGGCTTCACCATCCTGTGGGTTTACGC
>NZ_JBFUBY010000729.1:0-589 GCF_056405515.1 Polaromonas sp. P1_G2 | reverse complement strand
GGCGAAAACCCTGCGGCATTGGCGCAAAACCTCAGCGATCTCGGGCTTTCGATCAACGGATTCGCCATGCGTTACTACACCAATCCAGCCTTCAAACTCGGCGCCTTCACGCATCCGGATGAAGCTGTTCGACGCGAAGCTATAGACCTGACGAAGAAGGGTATCGATGCCGCTCGTGCCGCCGGATCGAAGCTGATGACGATCTGGCTCGGCCAGGATGGTTTCGATTACGCCTTTCAAGGCAACTATGATCGGATGCTGCAACACGAGATAGACGGAATTCGTGAAGTTTGCGCCCATGATCCGGACTGCCTGATCTCGATCGAATACAAACCGAACGAGCCGCGCTCGTATAGCCTGATGCCGGACGCGGCCACCACGCTGCTCGCCATCAAGGAAGTGGGCGCCGACAATCTCGGGGTCACGCTCGACTTCGCCCATGTCCTCTATGCCGACGAACAACCGGCTTTCGCCGCGGCTCTGATCGCCCGTCACAGCCGACTGCTGGGGGTCCATCTGAATGACGGCTACGCCAAGCGCGACGACGGCCTGATGGTCGGCGCGGTGCATTCGCTGCAGACGATCGAGC
>NZ_JBFUBY010000728.1:0-590 GCF_056405515.1 Polaromonas sp. P1_G2 | reverse complement strand
CCATGCGCCTGGAACCGGGTTTCTCTCAACAATACCTGCATTTCCTCGGTTCGGCCTATCTGGTGGCCGGTCAATACGAGGCGGCGGCAGCAGCCTTTCGCGAACGGATCCACCTTTCGCCGAAGACCGACCTTTCGCGTGCCTTCCTGGCAGCCACACTGGGTCACCTCGGTGAGGTCGACGAGGCCAGGCGCGTGTGGCAAGAGCTGAAAGACGTAAACCCGAAATATTCATTCGAGGGGCACCTGGCTCGCCTGCCGTTTCGGAACCAGGAATATGGAGACAGGATACGAGAGGGCGTGGCGAAGGCCGGGCTTACGGACTGAATGGTATCTCAGGGGCGAACGGGCGCGGCATTGAGATACCAATTCCCGGTTATGTCGCTCCTTTGGCCGTCCTGAACAAAGCGCAAATTTCCGCTGGCACAGCCCGACCGCTTTCTCCAGGCGGCCTTCCGCTCAGGCTCGCACGCTCACCGTAACCTAGCCGATATCCAGGCCGCGACGCGCTTCATCGCGGCCGCGGGCTTGGCGGACACATCGACATTGTGCAAAAAGCCGTGCCCCTCCCCCTCGACCACGTCGATAACG
>NZ_JBFUBY010000727.1:0-592 GCF_056405515.1 Polaromonas sp. P1_G2 | reverse complement strand
GCCTACAAGGACGTGGTCGACCGCTTCCTCGGCGACAAGGACAAGCCCATGCGGTTTATCGACGCGCAAAAGCCCGGGCTCTTCAAACGCTGGTTCGGGGGGAAGTGATCCATGGCGTCTTTCCTGTCATTCCTGCTGGGCGAAAAGAAGAAGACCGCGAGCGTCGCGAAAGAGCGCTTGCAGATCATCCTCGCGCATGAGCGCACGGACCGTAGCCCCAAGCCGGACTACCTGCCGGCCCTGCAACGCGACCTGATCGCGGTGATCGCGAAATACATCCCGATCAACCCTGAGCACATCAAGCTGAACCTGGAGCGGCAGGATAACCTTGATGTGCTGGAGGTGAAGATTGAGTTGCCTGACAAGAAGTGATCTCTTGCTCCGGCGGTGCGCTCACTGCTGAGAGTTGCTGGCCGGGGTCGCCCGGCGGCGAGGCACTTTTCTTTGCTTCGCCAAAAGAAAGTCACCAAAGAAAMGGCGACCCGCAGTCTGGGTCCCTACGCTTCGCTTCGGGCAACCTGCGGTGCTCGACTACGGCGGGGTCTCGCGCAAACTCGCTTCGCTTGTATGTTTAGGGTGCTGGGGTGGAGAG
>NZ_JBFUBY010000726.1:0-593 GCF_056405515.1 Polaromonas sp. P1_G2 | reverse complement strand
CCTCGGGAACGTTCGCGCCCTTTTCTTGCCTGTCCTTGTCGAACGTGTCGGGACGCAGCTTGAAGAGGATCAGGACCGGGGCGGCGATATAGATCGATGAGAAGGTACCAACCACAACACCGAACAACATCGCAACGGTGAAGCCGCGGATGACATCGCCGCCGAACAGTACCAGCGCCAGGATAGCGATCGTTGTCGTCATCGAGGTGAGGATGGTACGCGACAGCGTCGAATTGATCGAGGTGTCGATCAACAGCGGCAGCGGCATCTTCTTGTAGCGCCTGAGATTCTCACGCATTCGGTCATAGACGACGACCGTGTCGTTGAGTGAGTAACCGATGATGGTCAGCACCGCCGCGATACTAGTTATGTCGAATTCCACCCTGGTGAAGACGAAGAAGCCGACGGTCAGCAACAGATCGTGCAGGGTAGCGACGATGGCGCCGACAGCGAACTGCCATTCGAACCGGAACCAGATCCAGACCATGATCGCCAGGAGCGAAAGGCCGACGCCGTAGAGACCTTTCATTGCCAGTTCGCCGGAGACCGACGGGCCAACGGTCTCCTTGCGGCGGGATTCGTAGTCCTTCGAC
>NZ_JBFUBY010000725.1:0-594 GCF_056405515.1 Polaromonas sp. P1_G2 | reverse complement strand
GCCATGACCCTGGCTGCGGTGCTGGTGGCGGCCGGCGTGCGTGCGGCGGATACCTGGCTTACCGTTACCGGCGATCCCGCCAATTCCGCGAGTCACTATGTCCAGGTCAACGTGGCCGCTATCGACATCAAGGATGACCAGCGGCGCATTCAAGTACGCATCAACCGCGCGACGCAATGGGCCCCCGCCGGCGAGGGCCTTCAGTTCCGCTCAGTGGCGACTGAGGTGCAGATCGACTGCACCCAGCAAATCGCCCGTTATGTGAAGGCGGCTTTTTATGCCTTGCCGGATTTTCGCGGCGAGCCTTTCCGGATCACCACTTATGCCGGTGATGACATACGTCCGATGATCTTCAAGGACACGGACGACGACCCCAATGCGCGCATTATCAAAGCCGCGTGCAGCGTCAAGAATGTGACCAGCAATTAGCCTGGGACGCGACGTTTTTCAACACCGCCGGCGGCTGTGGAAAGTCAGTTGACCATGACCAGCTTGCCCTTGACGCCGCGCGAGCCCATGTGGGCGTAGGCGGCCTTGAGTTCGCTCATGGGCATGGTGCGGTCTATCACCGGCTTGATCTTGCCTTGTGCGTAC
>NZ_JBFUBY010000724.1:0-594 GCF_056405515.1 Polaromonas sp. P1_G2 | reverse complement strand
GCTTTCCACCTGGCGGGAGAGCTGCGACAAGGCGATGATCGGTACGCCGAGCTCCTTGCCGAGCGCTTTCAGGCCGGTGGTGATCTCGGTGATTTCCTGCACGCGGTTTTCGCCCGACTTTTTCGAGCCGGTCATCAGCTGGATGTAGTCGATGACCAGGACGTCAAGGCCGCGCTGGCGCTTGAGGCGGCGGGCGCGGGCGGCGAGCTGGGCGATCGAGATGCCGCCGGTCTGGTCGATGAACAGCGGGATCTTCTGCATCATTTGCGAGCAGGCGACGAGCTTTTCGAAATCGGCCTCGGTAATGTCACCGCGGCGGATCTTCGACGACGACACTTCGGTTTGTTCCGAGATGATACGGGTGGCGAGCTGTTCGGACGACATTTCCAACGAATAGAAGCCGACCACGCCGCCATTCTTCGCCTTGAACGAGCCGTCAGGCATCACCTCAGGCTCATAGGCCGCGGCGATGTTGTAGGCGATATTGGTAGCGAGCGAGGTCTTTCCCATGCCCGGCCGGCCGGCCAGGACGATCAGGTCGGATTTCTGCAACCCGCCCATCCTGGCGTCGAGCGCCATGATGCCTGACTCTTA
>NZ_JBFUBY010000723.1:0-596 GCF_056405515.1 Polaromonas sp. P1_G2 | reverse complement strand
ATACCGGGCGGCGGCAGCCCGGATATGGGCAATGTCAGCGCCGATGGCAAGCAATTGTGGCTTTCAGGCCGTTTCGACAGCGAAGTCTATTGCTTCGATACGACCACTGGCTCGGTGGTGAAGATACCGGTGGGCGTCGAGCCGCACGGACTGACGGTCTGGCCGCAGCCGGGCCGGTATTCGCAGGGCCATACCGGCAATATGCGATAAAGGCCGGGCGCATGGTTCGAGCGGCTCAAGGTCACGACACCACCCATGCGGCCCATCGGCTCGTGGAATCAAGCGATCCTATCGACAGGATCATGCTCGAGGTCTGATCGCTATCTGTCGATGCGTCATGGAATGGTCTTGTTTCACATTAGGTTGACGGGTCCATTACAGGAGCATCCATGGCGTTTCCGACTGTCGGCCTGCACTGCGCTTCGATCGCGGTCCTCATCTACGGTGTTGTCTTTGCCGATTCCGCGGACGCGGCCACGCGTCCTATTCCGATCACACAGCGGCTTGTCGAGGCCGTTTCCACCACGCGGCTTTGCCCGAACCTCCATGTCAATCGCGTTGTCTTCGAGCAGATCGCACGCCGGCAGGGAATGCGC
>NZ_JBFUBY010000722.1:0-596 GCF_056405515.1 Polaromonas sp. P1_G2 | reverse complement strand
GATGAGGGATGGTGCCGTCAAGCTTTTCCAACGCATCGCGCAGGGATTTGGCGATGCCGGAGCGCCGCAGGTCGGCATCAAGCCGGAGAACGTCGATCTGCAGCGACTTCGAGCGGCGCTGCCGGCGGCCGAGCAGCGCGGCCAGTGCCGCGTATTCCTCTGCGCTCAGTCCGACGACGCGAATATGATCGACGGCGCCCTCGATCGGCGCACGCTCGAAGCGTTGGCGCAGCCGCTTGCGCAGCGAGGCAAGATGGTCACCACCGAGCAGGCGTTGAAGACGCGGGTCGACTTGATCGCTCATGCCGGCGCAAATCTGCGATCGGGATCGGCCTCGGGCTTCTTCTCTCGTCCGTCCCAGGTCCATCGCGAGACGAATACGGCGTCGATGCCTTCGCGCCGCTGCAACTGGCAGATGGCGACACCCGGCAATTCGGCATAACAAGCCCACTCGCGCTCGCTGGTGATGACGAAGTCCAGATCGAACTCGCGGATCAGCCCCATGCAATGCGCTCGCGCTGTGTCATCGATGCCGGCAAAGGCTTCGTCGAGCAGCATCAGCCGTGGAGCCAGAGCATAGCTGCCCTGGCTGTAGA
>NZ_JBFUBY010000721.1:0-597 GCF_056405515.1 Polaromonas sp. P1_G2 | reverse complement strand
GAGCTGTTCGGCTCCGGTGGCAAAGATCAATTGTTTGGCGGCTCTGGAAAAGACATCCTGGCGGGAGGAAGCGGCGATGACTCGATGCAGGGCGACGGGGGCGACGACACAGTCGTCATCGGTTCCGGCGCCGATAGTTTCGATGGGGGCACCGGGTTCAATTTTCTCGATTTCTCGCAGATAAAGAGGAGTGTGACCGTCGATCTCAGCCTCGGCAGCGTCACCGTCTATGCCGACGGCCTTGCCGGTAACACGACGACATTTTTGCATGTGGGCGGTGTGTTCGGATCCAACCGCAACGATCAGATAACCGGCGATGGTTTGGCAAACCAGCTCGATGGGCTGGCTGGCAATGACACGATCAATGGTGGCGACGGCAACGACATTATCAACGGCGGGATTGGCGACGACAAGCTGCTGGGTGGCGCGGGCTTCGACCAATTCAAGCTGTCGGCCGGCAACGATACGATCGATGGCGGCGCCGATATCGATACGATCAATTTCGTGGAAGCGACAAGGGGTGTCAAGGCATCGCTTTCCCATGGCAGCGTCAGCCTGACCACTGCTGACGGCAAGGGCACAAGCACAATCCTGCAT
>NZ_JBFUBY010000720.1:0-597 GCF_056405515.1 Polaromonas sp. P1_G2 | reverse complement strand
GCCTTGCAGGCGGCGATGACGGCGTCGACATTCAAGTAGCTCTCGCTCGCCGGTGCAGGGCCGAGGCGAATGGCTTCATCCGCGCTCAGGGCCGCTTTGGCAAAAYGGTCGGCGTCGGAATAGACGGCAACGGAAGCGATGCCCATTTTCCTGAGCGTTCGGATGACGCGGACGGCGATTTCRCCGCGATTGGCAATGAGGAYTTTCTTGAACATCTCAGCCCTCGGCATTCCAGATCAGCACCCGGATCGGCGTCGGGTCGAAGCCGTTGCAGGGATTGTTGACCTGCGGGCAATTGGAGATGACGCAGAGCACATCCATTTCGGCGACCAGCTCGACATAATCGCCGGATGCGGAAATGCCGTCGACGATGGTCATCTTGCCATCCGGGCTGATCGGCACGTTCATGAAGAAATTGATGTTGGGCACGATGTCGCGCTTGCTCATGCCGTGCCTGGAAACTTCGAGCACGAAATTGTCGCGGCAGGCATGCAGGTATTTCACGCCGTGGCCGAAGCGCACCGTATTGCTCTCGCAGGAGCAGGCGCCGGCGGAGGTGTCGTGCCGGCCGCAGCTGTCGGCGGTCATGGTCAGCAT
>NZ_JBFUBY010000719.1:0-598 GCF_056405515.1 Polaromonas sp. P1_G2 | reverse complement strand
ATAATCCTCGAGGCGCTTCTCATCATTGGCCTTGTCCGCCGAATGTTTCGCCCCTTCACCCAGCGCGATCCCACTCTCGGGCAGCCGACCTTCACCTTCCGTCTGGTGGCTGCCTTCTGGTCGACATTGATCCCGACGCTGGCAGCGGGTCTGTTCGTGCTCATAAGCCTGATCACGCTCGCCGGGTTCAAAGTGCTCAGGATCGATTTCATCGACATCGTCCGGTCCGTCCTATGGACGATTGTCGGGCTCTATTTCGTCTGGCGGCTTTCCCATGCGATCCTTGCGCCGAAGCGGCCGCAATGGCGGCTGGTCAGTGTGTCGGATCACGGCGCGCGCATGCTTGTTGGCTATTGCATGCTGCTGGCGCTTGCCAACGGCCTCGCCTATATCGGCGATCAAATCAATGTGGCGCTCGATGCACCCGTCGTGCTGACGGTGGCGGAGGGGTTCGTTTCGTCGATTCTGATCGGCGCGATCCTGTTGCTCCTCGCATTCGTGCGGCCAATGGAGGTCGGCGAGGGTGGTTATGGCGCGTGGCCGAAACCGATCCGCTATCTCCTGATCCTGATGGGCATCGGACTGATCCTGACATCAT
>NZ_JBFUBY010000718.1:0-599 GCF_056405515.1 Polaromonas sp. P1_G2 | reverse complement strand
GTGCTGAAGACGATCGCCGACACGGTTCGGCGCAGCGTGCGCGGCAATGATCACGTCTATCGCTTCGGTGGCGAAGAATTCATTGTGCTGGCCGACGCCACCGGCCATGAGGAGGCGATAGCCATGGCCGAGCGTATGTGCCGCAACATCAGCGATAGCGTTCGTGCGGCCGGCGACGCGAAAGTGTCGGTCAGCATCGGTGTCGCCACAGGGCCAAAGCAGGGCCAGAGCCTGGTCGAACTGATTTCCGCCGCCGACAAGAGCCTCTATCAGGCCAAGGCAGATGGTCGCAATCGAGTGCAGGGCGCATTCACGAGCGGTTAGACGGCTCACTTTTCTTCGCGTCCTGCCAGAGCTCCTCCATCCGTTCGAGACTGGCGTCTTCCAGATTTTCACCAGCCGCCGAGAGGCTCTTCTCGATGTGACCAAAGCGGCGCCGGAACTTGGTGTTTGTGCCCCGCAGCGCCATTTCCGGATCGGCGCCGACATGCCGGCCGATATTGACGGCGGCGAAGATCAGGTCGCCGAGTTCATCGGCGATCTTCGCCTTGTCGTCTGTCGAGATGGCCGCACGGAATTCGGCAATCTCTTCTTCTATC
>NZ_JBFUBY010000717.1:0-599 GCF_056405515.1 Polaromonas sp. P1_G2 | reverse complement strand
CTTCCGACCCTCTGCTTCGTAGGCAGATGCTCTGATTCCGGACTGAGCTAACGCGAGAAAAAAATGAATGGCAGGCCGTGATGGATTCGAACCACCGAAATGTCAGGATCAAAACCCGATGCCTTGGACCTAACTTGGCGAACGGCCTTTAAGGGCTGGAGGAAGATAGGGGATTCGAACCCCTGAGCCCGCTTTCGCGGGCTCTCGCTTAGCAAGCGAGTGCTTTGAACCCCTCAGCCAATCTTCCAAAAATCTCCGGTTACGAGTTCCGGTGCCACCCTATCTTTGAGGCCGGTTTCCGCACTACGCCTTTTCGGGCACTGCGCTTCTTTACTGATTGGCGGGAAGTCGAAATACTTCGGCTTCCCGCCCTGGAATTGGCGTCACGTAGGGGATTCGAACCCCTGTCTACAAGAATGAAAATCTTGTGTCCTGAGCTAGGGCCTGTTAACGCTATTTATGCAGATGCGTTGCGAGTCAAAAAGGCCTTGAGCAAGGCGCAAAACGCAGGCGGAGTGAACCCCGTCAAGGCTTTGCAACGCCGCGCAAGGCCTTTTTGATCGCAACCCGGAGGGAATGGGGTGAGGAAGGCGCCACTC
>NZ_JBFUBY010000716.1:0-601 GCF_056405515.1 Polaromonas sp. P1_G2 | reverse complement strand
CTTCCAGGCATTCGCGAAAATTGGCGACGATCTCGGCCTTCGGCGGATGCTTTTCCGGATGATAGTTCCAGCCCTGGCGAAAGTGGTAATGGCCGCGATTGGGCCAGTGGATCTGGTAGAGGTCGATATGATCCGTCTGCAAACGCCCAAGGCTGAGATCGAGCGCCCTGCGGACTTCGTTGCCGTCGAGCGGTACGCCACCGCGAATATGCGGCCGGCCGGGGCCGCTGGCCTTGGTGGCGAGGATGATCTTGTCGCGATTCCTCCGCGCCTTCATCCAGTTGCCGATATAGATCTCGGTCGAGCCCTGGTTCTCTTCTGTCGCAGGCGTTGTCGGATAAAGTTCAGCCGTGTCGATGAAGTTGATGCCCTGATCCACGGCATAGTCCATTTGCTCGAACGCTTCCGCTTCGCTGTTCTGACTGCCCCAGGTCATCGTGCCCAGGCTGATTTCGGAGACAAGCATGCCGGTGCGGCCAAGCGGATTGAATTTCATGGGAAAATCCTTGCAGTGCGGGAAACGGCGGCACTCTATGCCGATTTTGTTGCAGCGCAAGAGCGTCTACTGCGGCTTTCCGCCGGAAAACCCGTGGCTTTCAGC
>NZ_JBFUBY010000715.1:0-601 GCF_056405515.1 Polaromonas sp. P1_G2 | reverse complement strand
GCACAGGACCGTCGATCATGTCGCCGCTGGCCTGGTTGAGCGTGCTCAGACTCATGACGCCATAGACAGCGATGCCGATCAGCATGAGCGTCATCAGGCCGAAAGCGAGCCCGAGTTTAAGTTTGATTGTAAAGCGCATCCGCATGTCCCCTCGATAGACAGAATTTAGGCGTGACAAAGCATTTCGCGGTGAAGCGATCGGCCCATTGGTTGCTGCGTCAGTGAGCGGAGGCGACTAATTCACGTCCCTGCGGTCGAATATGTTACGCACCGCGCCGACGCTTACATGCGTCGGAGAATTTCACTCGGCAGGGTCATCTGCGCACCCCGCCGAGTTCCTGAATCAGGCGCTTTCCCTGAAATCGGCATCCGCCGAATCCGGKCCGCCATGGTTGAGGTCGAGMGCAAAACCCTTGACCCGGGCCTGCTGGCGCGCGACCGAATTCTCCTGCTGATGGCGCGGAGATGGGGTGTGCGAAGCCAGGTGCGCCACCGGTGCGCGCTGTGCCGGCTTGGCGGCCAGCGGCTTGCGCGCGATTGCCTTTGCCGGCTGCTGGTTGGCGCTGTCGACGTGGAAATAGGCGATCGACGTCTGCAGCTC
>NZ_JBFUBY010000714.1:0-602 GCF_056405515.1 Polaromonas sp. P1_G2 | reverse complement strand
ATCTTAGCCAGCCCATGCTGGACACAGCGATCGCACGCGAGGGCGTGGATGACCGCGTCAGCTGGAAGCAGGCCGATGGGCTGGCTCTGCCCTTCGGCGACAGCCTGTTCGACGTGGTGGTCTGCCAGTTCGGTGTTATGTTCTTCCCCGACAAGGTCAAGGGTTTCGGCCAGGCCCGCCGTGTGCTTCGACCGGACGGGCGCTATGTCTTCGCCGTTTGGGACAGAATTGAAACCAATGAATTTGTCTCGGTCCTCGGCGCAAAGCTGGCCGAGCTTTTCCCGGACAATCCGCCGCGTTTCATGGAGCGGACCCCGCATGGCTATTGCGATTTCGAAAAGATCAGCGCGGACGTAACGGCGGCCGGCTTCTCCTCTGTCGAGTTCGAAACCGTCGATCATCTCAGCCGCGCCGCGTCGGCTTCGGATGCGGCCATAGGCTACTGCATAGGCAGCCCGCTCAGCGGCGAGATCGAAGCTCGAGCACCGGGGCGGTTGCGGGAAATCACCGAGAAAGCAGCCGAAGCGCTGGAAAAGCACTTCGGCTCCGGTGCGATCGAAGGCAAGATCCGGGCACATTTCGTGACCGCGATCCCGTAGAGA
>NZ_JBFUBY010000713.1:0-604 GCF_056405515.1 Polaromonas sp. P1_G2 | reverse complement strand
GATGTCGACTGCCTGGCATTCACAGGCTCGACAGCCGTCGGCAAGCTCTTTCTCACCTATTCAGGCCAATCCAATATGAAGCAGGTCTGGCTCGAGACGGGTGGTAAAAGCCCCAATCTCGTCTTTGCCGACTGCGGCGATCTGGATGCTGCCGCGGATATGGCCGCCTTTGGCATATTCTTCAATCAAGGCGAGGTGTGCTCGGCCAATTCGCGTCTTCTTGTCGAGAGAAGTATCAAAGATGCTTTGGTCGACAAGCTGGTGGAGCGTGCGTCCGCCATGCAGCCTGGTGATCCGCTCGATCCTGCATCCAGGATGGGTGCCATGGTCGATGCGCGCCACGCGGCCAACGTCATGCGTTTCATCGAAGCCGGCAAGCAAACCGCCCGGCTGGTCGCCGGCGGGCGGCAGGTGACGGTGAATGGCCTCGGCAGTTTTGTCACGCCGACGATCTTCGACGAGGTCTCGCCCGACAATCAGCTCGCACGCGATGAGATCTTTGGTCCGGTGCTGGCGCGGCAGTTTTGTCACGCCGACGATCTTCGACGAGGTCTCGCCCGACAATCAGCTCGCACGCGATGAGATCTTTGGTCCGGTGCTGGCG
>NZ_JBFUBY010000712.1:0-605 GCF_056405515.1 Polaromonas sp. P1_G2 | reverse complement strand
CGCCTTCGGCGCGTAGAGCGAGGCGACGTCCTCCAGCGCTTCGGCAGGGTCAAACGGCGCATAGCGAAGCTGCATGTGCCCGGCATCGAGCTTGGAAAAGTCGAGGATGTCGTTGATGATGGTCAGTAGCGCATGCCCCGACTTCATGATGATTTCGAGGAAGGCCTTCTGTCTCGTGTCGAGTTGCGACTTCGCCAGCAATTCGGCCATGCCGAGAATGCCGTTCATCGGCGTGCGGATTTCCAGGCTCATATTGGCGAGGAATTCCGATTTCGCCCGGTCGGCCGCCTCTGCCCGGGCAATCAGCCGCTTGAGTTCGGCCTCACGGCGCATCGTCGTCGTCTGGTCGCTGCAGAGGATGACGCTCTGGCCGTCCTCGCGCGTGCGCATTTCGAGATGCACCCAGCGTTCGTCGTTGAGCGGGAAATTATAGGAGACATCCTTCCTCGCCGCTATCGCCTCGCGGAAGCGGGCAACGCCGTCGGCGATCGTCGGCTCGTCATTCTGCACGTTCTGCAGCGACGTGGCGCGGAAAACATCTTCCCAGCGGCCACCTGAAACGAGAAGCTCGATCGGAATGTTGAGGACATTGGCGAGACCGGGAT
>NZ_JBFUBY010000711.1:0-605 GCF_056405515.1 Polaromonas sp. P1_G2 | reverse complement strand
ACCGAAGGCATCGCGGCTTTCCGGCCGGCGCGAATGGACGCGGATTTCGTCGAAGTCGAAGAGGTGGTCGAGCAGCCGGACGTTCCAGTAGGCGGTGCCGCGCGCGCCAATATGGCCGAGAACCTTGGAATTCTTGCGCGCCAGATATTTTGCGCCGATGGCGGTCACGGCTCCTGTGCGCATGTCGGTGATGACGGTCGCATCGAGAATGGCCCGAGGTACGCCTGTGCGCGGATCGAAGAGATTGAGCACGCCGAATTCGGAAGGGTAGTCGAGCTTGTAATTGTCGACAAAGTCGCCGACGATTTTCACACCCGCGAGATTGAGCGGCGCCACATAGCCGCGCAGCACGTTGAAATGGCCGTGAAATTCCGGATTGAGCTCCAGATGGACGCGCGGCTCGATGACCGTTTCGCCCTTGCCCTGCGCACCGAGCGACGTCTCGATCGCCGCAAGGATCTCGTCATTGGAGACATCGAGCGCTTCGATGTCGAAAGCATTGAGATAGTCGATATAGATCGGGTTCATGCCAGTCTCGCAATTTCTGTCTGTTTCTATCGCCGTTTCGGCGCGCCGGCGCCAAGATTTTCGCGCAATGTCTTGCC
>NZ_JBFUBY010000710.1:0-605 GCF_056405515.1 Polaromonas sp. P1_G2 | reverse complement strand
GGGCGCGGCAGGCCGTCCGAGCCCGCCATATAGAGCCTGTTGCAGCAGGCATCGTGGAGATCGGCCTCATCGAGTTGAAAAAGGATAATGCCGGTGTGGCCGGAATCTTCTTCGATGAAGCGCAACATCAGGTCGAAAGGCGTCATGCCAAGTGTAGCAGATGCTTCACGCATGTCGCTGCCTTCGAGATGCTTCGGGTCCACGACGCCAATGGCGGAGAGCCGCACATTCTCCCAACCGATGAGAAACACCTTGCTCTGGCCTGGAAAAGCGGCGCTGCCATTTTCCACCCAGTTGCGAATGTCCGACAGCTGGTTCGGATCGGCGAGCCGCGCCTTGAGCCCTTCGAGCCCCCCATCCATGGCGGCAGGCGGCAGGAGTTGCAGCAGCCAGGTGCTGCCCGCTGGATAGGGATACATGTCGAAGGAAATATCGATGCCTTCGGCGCGCATCGCCTCCAGCCGTTCGATGGCTCCGGGGATCTGGCCCCAATTCGGCTGGCCGGCCGATTGCAGATGCGACAGCAGTCCGGCCGTGCCGGATTTACGCAGCAAGCCGCCGAATTCGTCGATCGCGTCGAACAGGCCGGCCTCGTAGCTGCGCAC
>NZ_JBFUBY010000709.1:0-606 GCF_056405515.1 Polaromonas sp. P1_G2 | reverse complement strand
GCATGCCTGTCACGGCCTCGCCGCCATAGAGCGAAATGCCCGGCCGGGTCAGGTCGAAATGGTAATCTGGCCCGAGGAGGATGCCGCCTGAATTGCAAAGACTGGATTCGATACCTTTGAAAAGCCGTGTAACCTCGCGGAAAGACTCGCATTGCCGCTGGTTCATCGGGTGATGTGGCTCATCCGAGCAGGCGAGATGGCTGAGCACGAGACCTGGCTTCAACGCCGGATCCGCGGCCAGCGATGCAGCCGCCGCGACAGTGAGCCCCAGCCGGTTCATGCCGGTGTCGACATAGAGTGCGTAAGGGTGATCCGGCGCGGCCGTCCGCAGGAAAGCATATTGCTCCATCGAGCCCACGACCGGGATGAGACCGTCCGCCAGCACCGGTGCCTCGACGCCGCGCCAGACGCCGTTCAGCACGAATATCCGCGCCTCGGGCGCCACGCGCCGCAGCCGGCTGCCTTCTTCCGGCGTTGCCACGAAGAAATCCCGGCATCCCGCCGCAGCCAGCGCCAGCCCGACTTCGGCCGCGCCCAACCCATAGGCATCCGCCTTCAACACCGCCGCCGTGCGCGCCTTGCCCGAGAGCCGGCAAAGGTCCTTCC
>NZ_JBFUBY010000708.1:0-607 GCF_056405515.1 Polaromonas sp. P1_G2 | reverse complement strand
CGGGTGGTCCGTGTCCGCCGCAGCGTGCGGCAGGAGCTCCAGCTTTTCCGCATGCTGGGGAAGCAGCGAGAGATAGGGCTTCATCGGTCCGCTGACGCCGTCGGGGGTCTTGAAGACGTCGGCATCGATCGCCGCGTGACGGACCTTTCCGGATGCCAGGGCCTCGTCAAGAGCCGCGACGTCGACCAATTCCCCACGGTCATAGTTGAGGAGCACCGACCGGTCGTTCAACGCCGAAAACACCTCGCGGTTTACAAGCCCGGCATTCGAGAACGCGCCGGTTTCCGGGTTTTGCTTTCCGAGGCCAAGATGAACGGAAAGGACGTCAGCGCCCTTGGCGGCAGCCGCCGGGCTATCGGCATAGTCATATCCTTCCGCGAGGATATTGCCCCTATGGTTGGGCCTGGCGTAGATCACCACATCCATATGGAAGGCCTTGGCGATCCGTGCCAAAGCACGGCCGATATTGCCGTAACCGAGAATGGCGATTTTCTTGCCTTCGAGCTTCTCCGTTGGATATTCCGCCAGGTTCTTGCCGGTATCGAAGTCGTTGTTGACGACGCGATCGTGCAGTTCTCCGACCGGGAGATCGGGCATGACCTTGAGC
>NZ_JBFUBY010000707.1:0-608 GCF_056405515.1 Polaromonas sp. P1_G2 | reverse complement strand
ATACGTCCCTGCTTGCCGCTGCGCGTCTCCGTCTCAAGGCGGTTGACCAGATCGACAACGTTGAAGAAGCGACCCCGTGTGCCGTTGCGAATGAGTGCGCGGGCAATGGCGATTGCCAGGTGGCTCTTGCCGGTTCCTGTGCCGCCGACCAGGACGACATTGCGCTGATCGGCGACAAAAGTGCCGGTGGCAAGGTCGCGCACCAGGGGTTCATTGACGGGCGTATTCTTGAAGTCGAAGTCGTCAATGTCCTTGGCCAACGGCAACTTGGCAATGCTGAGCTGGTATCGAATGGAACGGGCCTGCTTCTCRGCGATCTCSGACTGCAAGAGGTCGCCGACGATACGCGGYGGCTCGTGCTGGCGYTTGATGCCRTTGCCCATGACYTCGTCATAGGCGCTGCGCATGCCGTAGAGCTTSAGCGTGCYCATCARTTCSAGAAYCTGTGTGCGTTCCATCAGCTTGCCCTCCTGAGGCTGTCATAGCGTGCGCAATCGGCGRCCGGYTCATGGGTCAGTCGAAGCGCATCCGGGGTTTGCAGGGTTGCGGCCGGAGCCGGGTCACGCCGCCGCGCCARAATRTTGAGGATSACCGAGGCYGAGCASACG
>NZ_JBFUBY010000706.1:0-609 GCF_056405515.1 Polaromonas sp. P1_G2 | reverse complement strand
CCAATGGATTGCTTGACAGAAGGCGAAGTGAGTCCGATACTCGTTTGCATACAAATGAAATTGTCCAGATCGACAAAGGCAGGAGTTTCGGGATGGTCAAGCAGGTCGTCGAAGCCGCCGAGAACGGCAAGATCCGTTGCGATGCCTGTCCGGTCATGTGCTACATTGCCGACGGCCGGGCCGGTGCCTGCGACCGTTACGCCAATCAGGGCGGCGAACTGATCCGCGTCGATCCACTGACGATCATCGAAGGCACGGTTTCGGCCGGCGGCAAGGTCGTGCCCTTCATGCCCGACGAGCCTGCTGAAGACTGGAACGGCGACCTCGTGCATGCGCGCAAGCCCTTCGTCACCGCCGTTGGCGCCGGCACCACCTATCCGGACTACAAGCCCGCGCCCTTCATCGTTTCGCAGAAGCAGAACGGCATCGATATGGTGACCGTGGTCACCGAAGGCATCTTTTCTTATTGCGGCGCCAAGGTGAAGATCGACACCGACCGCTTCCTCGGCCCGGAAACGGCGGCCGTGCGCGTCGACGGCGAGGCGATCGGCCATGTCATGACCGGCGAATATGGTTCACAGATGCTGTCGCTCGGCGGCGTCCACCATC
>NZ_JBFUBY010000705.1:0-609 GCF_056405515.1 Polaromonas sp. P1_G2 | reverse complement strand
CATTGGAGATTCCGAGTTCACGCGCCTCATGCGGGGTGGTTGCAGCCTTGCCGAGGATGGAAACCTGGCCGCTGTCGGGGATCAGAACGCCGGAAATCACCTTGGCCAGTGTGCTCTTTCCGGACCCGTTGCCGCCGATAATGGCGTGGACTTCGCCCTCGAAGGCCCGCAGCGACACGCTGGCCAACGCGACGGTCGGACCAAAGGTCTTGCGCACCTCGGATATTTCGACGGAGACGGTGGCCATCGCAGCGTCCGGCAGGAGTTCAGGTCAGAAGCGCCGCCATGGACCTCAGCCCATGGCGGTGGCTTGCGGCGTCTTCACTTCTTGGGAGTGTATTTTTCCGGATCGGCCGGGTGCAGGAAGAACTGGTCGAGATAGGAAGCGCTCGCCCATTTGTCGATGCCCGGATGGTACCAGCCGTCGGAGTCCTCGCTGCAATCTGCCGGGATCGCCTTCATCATCTCGTCCTTGGACATCGTGATCGGCTTGGCGAGGATCGACTGCACCTTCGGGCCTTGGCCTTCGAGCGTCCGCATCATGATGTTCCAGATCATTTCGAAATCGTCGCCGGGCGGCCAGGCATGGATTGCCGACGAGATGAAATC
>NZ_JBFUBY010000704.1:0-610 GCF_056405515.1 Polaromonas sp. P1_G2 | reverse complement strand
GCGAAAAAGTGGTGGACCACTATGAAAACCCCCGCAACGTCGGCTCTTTTGAAAAGGGCGACGAATCGGTAGGCACCGGCATGGTCGGCGCGCCGGCTTGCGGCGACGTGATGAAGCTGCAGATCAAGGTCAACCCGCTGACGGGCGTGATCGAAGACGCGCGCTTCAAGACCTACGGCTGCGGCTCCGCAATCGCTTCCAGTTCGCTCGTGACCGAGTGGGTCAAGGGCAAGACGCTGGACGAAGCGGCCAGCATCAAGAACAGCGCTATCGCTGAAGAGCTGGCCCTGCCGCCCGTCAAGATTCACTGCTCCATCCTGGCGGAAGACGCCATCAAGGCCGCCGTGAACGACTACAAGCAAAAGCACGCGCACTGATCAACGCATTCCCGTCACCTGTTTCATTTTCGAGTGATTTAAATGTCCGTAACCCTCACTGATGCAGCCGCCCGGCACGTGACCCGCTACATGACCAAGCGCGGCAAGGGTGTCGGCGTACGCCTGGGTGTCAAGACCACCGGTTGCTCCGGTCTGGCTTACAAGCTCGAATACGCCGACGAGATCGCGCCGGAAGACGTTGTGTTTGAAGACAACGGCGTCAAGGTGCTGGT
>NZ_JBFUBY010000703.1:0-612 GCF_056405515.1 Polaromonas sp. P1_G2 | reverse complement strand
GGACCTGACACGGAAATCAAATGTGATTCCCGCCGCTGCCATGGCGTCCAAGACCGGCGAAGCCTGGCCATATGTTGAATACGCATCCCTTACCTTGGAGATGCCGATATAATTTAACGATTCTATGATAAGGCTGGAATTGTCGTAAGCGTCGAGATAGTCACCGCCATGTGTGTTAACGCCGAGCGAAGAAAGAAAGCTCGACGCGGTTGAATTACTATTAGACATATAGATGGTTCCAGTTTGTTAACTCGTGAGAAGCTTGTCTGCGAGAAAGCAAAAACCGATCACCAGAACGGTTAAAATTTTATGGACTGTCGTTTTTTTAGTCCAAAGTGCTTTCTACAATGCCCGCTCGCGTCCTTGTGACGCGCAACGACATCCTCATGCCAATGGCAGCCGCGCTGTACATTGACAAAGATCAAGAACTGGGGTTCTGATCCCAGCTTAGGTTAACCAAGTCTGTTCCGTAAAAATGACTGTCCCAACTTGYGTCAGGCTGGAGAAATTACGCTTTATGACCCCATAACAGCCGGTTTCGAGAGAGAATGGGCGACCTTGCCCTGCACAAAACATCAAGAATCTTGCGCGTGTCTGCACTCGATTTTGACC
>NZ_JBFUBY010000702.1:0-612 GCF_056405515.1 Polaromonas sp. P1_G2 | reverse complement strand
CTCCACACCGACGCGGAAAATGCACTCAACCGAAAATCATGTCATTCTTGGCGATTTGAAGGGCGAACATGCTCCCCTCTGCCGCGACCGCAGTGAGCCGGGCAGAAATTCTTTGGGTGGCTGCTTTCGCCGCCATCATATATACATGCACTTAGAAATAAATCTTGCAAGCGAGAATTCCATTTAGGAACAGAAATCTTGGAGTATGAAGTAGAGGCGGCACCCTAAGCTCGCTTCGGCGAAAGGCTTACTCAAATCGAACTAGAATTGGTGTTGGAGGCGCGGCCGCTGCTTGTCTTCTCTGCCGTGACCAGGCCGGCAGCTGGCAGCAGTGTTCCTTATAAAATCGGGTTCTGACGTAAACTTCACCGATTCCAGTATTGCGTGTAGTTGAAAAATCGTCTATTATTTGCCAAGTTGAGATGGATATATTTGCCGGAATCCAGGGAAGCGAAGATGATGGCAGACTTTTGCCGGTCCGTTCGCGCGTTCTTGCACCTGATTTTGTTTTTCTTTGCTTGTTTTTCTTCGGCAAACGCCGCTGAGCGGCCAATTTTGGAATTCAAACAGCGGCCACGGGCCTATCGAATCCAAAACCGCGAAGGTCTGGCC
>NZ_JBFUBY010000701.1:0-614 GCF_056405515.1 Polaromonas sp. P1_G2 | reverse complement strand
GATGGCGGCTGGGTGATCACCTGGACGTCCTTTGGCGAGGACGGCAACAGCTACGGTGTCTACCAGCAGGTCTACAACGCCGACGGCACCACGCATGGCAGCGAGACGCGCGTCAATACTGAAACGGCGAGCTCGCAGGAGAACCAGCCGGTCACCGCCCTTGCCGATGGCGGCTGGGTGGTCACATGGATMTCCTATGGCCAGGACGGCGACGGCTATGGCGTCTACCAGCAGGCCTACAATGCMGAYGGCACCAMRCRGGGKGKCGAGACCCRRGTCAAYACCTATACAGCCGGCTCGCAGGAGAGTCCGAAGATCACCGCGCTTGCCGATGGCGGCTGGGTGGTGACGTGGCGCTCCTACGGCTCAGGCATCAGTATCTACGACATCCGCCAGCAAGCCTACAATGCCGACGGCACCACGTTAGGTGTCGAGACGCCGGTCAACACATACACCGTCGTTGAGCAAGACAGCCCGCAAATCACCGCGCTTGCCGACGGCGGTTGGGTGGTGACGTGGCGTTCCGATTACCAAGACGGCGATGTCWACGGCRTCTATCAGCAGGCCTACAATGCCGGCGGCACCACACGGGGTGTCGAAACCCAGGTCAATAC
>NZ_JBFUBY010000700.1:0-614 GCF_056405515.1 Polaromonas sp. P1_G2 | reverse complement strand
GCACAATGACTTTCGCTCCATCGCCCGCGATGTCGGCCTGTCGCGCTCGCGCTTCTTCGAACAGTTCCGCAACTCGGTCGGCGTGGCGCCAAACATGTTTGTCGACAGCCTGGTGATCGAGGAAGCGATCCGCATGCTTGCCGTGTCGGGCCAGCCGCTCGGGCAGATCTCTACCAATCTCGGCTTCGCTGCGCCCTCGAGCTTTACACGGTTCTTCAAGGAGCGTGTTGGGTTCACGCCGAGCAATCTCCGGCGCCATGTCAGCGACGCGGCGCTCTGAGCGTCGCACTAGGCCAGGGCCGTGGCGAGGCGCCCGGCCCATTCGGCGATTCCCGCTTCGTCGCGCACCAGGTCCTGGCGGATTTCGATGAGGATTGCCGGATAGCCGCGATCGTCGCCATGCACCGGCACGGCATAGTCTCCCGCTCTGTCGACCGTATAAGGCTCGTTGGCGCCAACGATCAGCGAGCGGTCCTGGCTGAGCCGGTTGATTGTCTCCTCCGCAAATCCTCTTGATTTGTCGAACAGAACGCCCGCGTGCCACGGCCTAGCCTTTCCAAAGAAAACCGGCGTGAAGGAATGGATGGTGACGATCCGCGTGGCCCGCCCGAGGC
>NZ_JBFUBY010000699.1:0-616 GCF_056405515.1 Polaromonas sp. P1_G2 | reverse complement strand
GAGCCTGCTCCGCACGCTGGTCGATTGCGGCGTCGAACTCTGTCTTGCCAATCCCGGCACATCGGAAATGCATTTCGTCACCGCACTTGATCGCGTGCCGGGCATGCGGGCCGTGCTCGGCCTGTTCGAGGGCGTTGTGACGGGGGCTGCCGATGGCTATGCGCGCTTGGCCGGCAAGCCGGCGGCGACGCTGCTGCATCTCGGTCCAGGCCTCGCCAACGGGCTTGCCAATCTCCACAATGCCCGCAAGGGCGGCGTGCCGGTGGTCAACATTATCGGCGACCACGCGACCTATCACCAGCGCTACGACGCGCCGCTGACCAGCGACGTCAAGGCCTACGCCAATACCGTCTCACACTGGACAGTCTCGTCGCGCGAGGCACGCGACGTTGCCGCCGATGCGGCCCGAGCAGTGCAGGCGGCGCAGGTGCCGCCCGGCCAGATCGCCAGCCTGATCCTGCCGGCCGACACCGCCTGGAACCAAGCACAGGGTCCGGCAAGGCCACTTCCTGTTCCGCAAGCACCTGAGGTCCGCGATCATGCTGTCGACGCAGCCGTGGCCGCATTCCGGCACGGCAGAGCAGCCCTCCTGTTGCGCGGCGCCGCCCTGCATGGC
>NZ_JBFUBY010000698.1:0-618 GCF_056405515.1 Polaromonas sp. P1_G2 | reverse complement strand
GATATTGATAATGCGATGCTCATAGGCCGAGATGAAGTCCACGGACAGCAGACGCATGTAGCCGGCAAGGCAGATCAGGTCTGGGTGGATTTCGTCGAGGAAATCGAGGATGGCGCGCTCATGCTCGACCTTGGAGGCGAAATCCCTTCGCTCGAACGCGGCAGTGCGGATACCCCGTACCTGCGCCTTGGCGAGCCCGCCGGCATCCTTCTTGTCGGAAACCACCGCGACGAATTCCACGGGATAGGCCGGATTCTTGGCGGCTTCGATCAGCGCCGCCATGTTCGAGCCGCCGCCCGAGATGAAGATCACGGCACGTTTGCGCGTCATAGGCCGAGGCTGCCCTTATAGGCGACGCCCGGCGCGCCCTCGTCGCGGGCGATCATCCGGCCGAGCGTCACCACCGTCTCGCCCTCGGCCGTCAGGATTGCAGCCACCGCATCCGCCTTGTCGGCCGGCACGACGGCGATCATGCCGATGCCGCAATTGAAGGTACGCAGCATCTCGCGCTCGGCGACACCGCCCGTGGATGCCAGCCAGCGGAACACCGGCCTGACGGGGATAGAGCCAAGTTCGACCTCGGCGGCAAGCGTCTTGGGCAGCACGCGCGGAATGTTC
>NZ_JBFUBY010000697.1:0-619 GCF_056405515.1 Polaromonas sp. P1_G2 | reverse complement strand
GAGGCAACCGCAGCCGATCAGGATCAGTTGCCCCACGGGCTCGATGTTCGTCCGGATCGTGCGGCAATAACCGAACTGTTGTTGGGACTTTTAGCCCGGCTGCTTCGGTGGCCGGGATAACGCGTGAAAGCTGGCTCAACGCCGGACAGGGTTTTTCAGTCGCTCCATCTCCCGCTTCCCGGCTTCGTCCGCCATCTCTCGGATTCTGAACCCACCTCGGCTCCAGACAACGCGCCTCTTCAAGATCACTTCCACGTCGAATGTCCCGTTCGGCCGATCATGCACTTTGACGCCTTCAACCATGTCCTGCATAGTATCCTCCATGATGGCAGCCGTTGAGCATGCGCTCATCAGGGAGAAATACAAGGTTCGAAGGAAAGGACATGATCGGACTGGGCACCCGCGGCAGCCGAACTTCCTTGAACGTTAGGAGAACACCTTGCTACCATTTTGCTACCCAACTCGGTAGCACGGCATACGACAGACGGTGATGAAGAGGTATCGAAAGACGTGAAGCGCCGAGATTTTCCGGCACTTCAGGTGATAGGAACAAACAGAGAAGGACGGTTGAAACAGAATTTCAAGACCGGTTCCTTAAACCACTCGGACACCCATCCAG
>NZ_JBFUBY010000696.1:0-620 GCF_056405515.1 Polaromonas sp. P1_G2 | reverse complement strand
GATGGAGCATGGCGCAGATCCTTCCACGCTGGACGCCAACGGCGTGCCGGCTTTGCTCGACCTCAGAACGCACAGCGAAGAAGAAATTCCAGCGTTCCTCGCTTTTGCGGATTCGATGGGACTGGATCTCAATGTCAAGCTGGCGAATGGAGAGAATCTTTACTGGAGGCTCGGATACATCAAGGGCGCCGTGGATTACCTGAAGGCGCGGGGTATGGTTTCCTCCCCACCCTCCGACGCTTATACGGGCGATCTGCCGCGCGACCTTTACAAGGCGATTCGCGGGCATGACCTGGCCAAGATCAAGGCACTGATAAAAGCGGGATTTGATCTGGATACGCCAGTTGCACCCTATGATTTTTCCAGGCCTGCACCGCCAATACTTTGCGCGGCAAGCGATGGGCATACCGACGTGGTTGAACTGCTGCTGGATGCTGGTTGCAATGTCAACGCGACTGGCACCGACAAGGTAACGCTCCTGCACAAGGCGGCAAAGAACGGAAACGTTGAACTCGTCAGCATGCTGCTCAAGCGCGGCGCCAACCCCAACGCCATTGAGCTCCATGAATCTGCGTTGAGCCAAAAAAGCGATGACCCCATGCTGAAGGCATTGGATGAAG
>NZ_JBFUBY010000695.1:0-620 GCF_056405515.1 Polaromonas sp. P1_G2 | reverse complement strand
ATCTGAAGCTGTTCGCAAACCATCGCTGGCTTGTTTCCTGCCTCAACATGGCGATCTTCGGCGTGCTCTACATCCTCGGCACCCTGGCCTTCGGCATGTTGCTCRCAGTGTTCGCCGATCGGCAGATCAAGGCGGAGTCGCTGTTTCGCACGATTTTCCTCTATCCGCTTGCCGTGTCGCTGATCGTCACCGGTCTTTCCTGGCGCTGGCTCCTCGATCCCGTCAACGGATTGCAGGCCTTGGTGCGCGCAAGCGGCTGGGACAGCTTCACCTTCGACTGGCTGATGCGGCCCGACCGCGCCATCTATACGCTGGTCATCGCCGGCATCTGGCATTCGGCAGGTCTGATCATGGTCATCATACTTGCAGGCCTGCGCGGCATCGACAACGATCTCTGGAAGGCGATCCGCATGGAGGGCATTCCGATCTGGCGCGCCTATCTCCAGGTGATCTTTCCCGGCATGCGGCCGGTGATCGCCTCATGTGTCGTGCTGCTGATGTCGGACGTCATTCGCGGTTATGACCTGATCATCTCGATGACCAAGGGCGGTCCTGGCATTTCGACCGAAATGCCAGCAAAGTTCGCAGTCGATTTCTATTTCGCGCGCATCAATCTCGGC
>NZ_JBFUBY010000694.1:0-620 GCF_056405515.1 Polaromonas sp. P1_G2 | reverse complement strand
GATCTCGACCACGCGTGACTTGGCATCCAGTTGATAGCGTTCCGCCACGGTCTCGACATAGGTTTTGGCGTGGTTGACCCACGAGGTCGAGAAGGAGCTGAAATAGGCATAGCTCTCTGAGAAGAAGGTTTCACGATCAGCGAAATCCTCCGTCTGGGTGAGCAGGCAATTCGAACAGGTGCGGATGATCAGGGGATACCAGAGTTCCGGTGCCGCCAGCGCATCTGCGGCGACATAGGAATTCGACGGTGACGCGGTGCCGAGGTCAAGAAACGGCCAGAAATCCTCGCCCCCGCAATGGCGGCATTTCATACGGCAATCCCCTCGAACCGGGCATCGATCAGCGGATGGTTCTGGTCGCGCGGCGAGAGATTGGCGACGGGCAGCGGCCAGGGAATGTTGAGCACCTTGTCGAGTGGATTGAGCCCGCCCTCGGACTCGGCCCGGAATGGCGCCGAATGGGCATAGAGCAGTTGCACATCGTCGGTCAGCGCCTGGAAACCATGGGCAAAGCCTTCCGGAATCAGCAGCGAATGCATGTTGTCTGCGGAAAGTTCGGCCGCATAGTGCCAGAGAAAGGTCGGCGATCCCTTGCGGACGTCGACGGCTACATCCAACAC
>NZ_JBFUBY010000693.1:0-620 GCF_056405515.1 Polaromonas sp. P1_G2 | reverse complement strand
CCTATATCCGCCGCGAGCAGACCGGCGGCAAGCTAGTCGCCATGTGCGGCGACGGCACCAACGACGCCCCCGCATTGGCGCAGGCTGATGTCGGCGTCGCCATGCAGACCGGCACCCAGGCCGCCCGCGAGGCCGCCAACATGGTCGACCTCGACTCCTCGCCGACCAAGTTGATCGAGATCGTCGAGATCGGCAAGCAGTTGCTCATGACCCGCGGCTCGCTGACGACGTTCTCGATCGCCAACGACGTGGCGAAATATTTCGCCATCATCCCGGCGCTGTTCCTGGTGACCTATCCGTCGCTCGGCGCGCTCAACGTCATGGGGTTGCACTCATCGCAGTCGGCGATCCTTTCCGCCGTCATCTTCAACGCGCTGATCATCATCGCGCTGATCCCGCTGGCGCTCAAGGGCGTGGCGTACCGCGCCGTCGGCGCCAACGCGCTTCTGCGCCGCAACCTCATCGTCTACGGCCTTGGCGGCATCGTCCTGCCCTTCGTGGGCATCAAGGCGATCGACCTCGTCGTCAACGCGATTCATTTGGTGTAACCATGCTCAACCATCTTCGCACGGGCGTCTCCATGCTCGTTCTCTTCACCGTCCTCACCGGCATCGCCTATC
>NZ_JBFUBY010000692.1:0-621 GCF_056405515.1 Polaromonas sp. P1_G2 | reverse complement strand
GGCTTGGGATGAACAGCAATTCTCAGCAGGTATGGTGTCATTGCTGCAGTCGTAGCCCATCTACATCAGGGATGGTCGAAACTGCAGAAAGATGAGGGAAGGCTTCGTCTTTAGTATTTCCTCGCCGACAAAAGTTAGCAGATGTGCTTTGTCTGTGCAACTAAGCTAAATAAGCGATCAAGGCTACACGGCCAAGCCTTCGCCGCGCCATCGATGGGAATGGCCTGAGGGGATGCGCGATGGCGTGTCCGCTCGCCAAGCAATGGACGCGGCGAGGCAATTCCCGCCACGTCATATTCGCTGTTCGCCGTCCGGCGAGCTCATCTCACGGGAACAACCCACGCGTCGCCTTGGCCTGCGCCACCTTGTCGACGCCGATCGCCATGGCGGCGACGCGATGCGAGATCGCATCCTTTTCCACCCGCTCCATGACCCGGCCGAAGGCGTTGTCCAGCAGATCCTTGAGCCGGCCGATCACCTCCGCCCGTCGCCAGAACAATTGCTGCAGGTCCTGCACCCATTCGAAATAGCTGACGATCACGCCGCCGGAATTGCAGAGGATGTCGGGAATGACGAAGATCTCGTTGCGCCGCTGGTCGAGCACCAGGTCGGCTTCGGGCG
>NZ_JBFUBY010000691.1:0-621 GCF_056405515.1 Polaromonas sp. P1_G2 | reverse complement strand
GTCATGCACCTCAATTACAAGAATCCCTGGCTCTACCCGTTCGAAGAGTTCCAGCGCTTCAAGACGCATCCGGCGATCCGCGGCACGTTCGAGGGCGGTAAGCGGCTGGTCTATGGCGCTCGCGCCATCACAGAGGGCGGCTATCAATCGGTGCCGAAGGTCTCCTTCCCGGGCGGCGCGCTGATCGGCTGTTCCGCCGGCTTCGTCAACGTGCCGCGCATCAAGGGCAGCCACAATGCGGTGCTCTCCGGCATGCTGGCGGCCGACAAGATTGCTGCGGCAATCGAGGCGGGTCGCGCCAATGACGAGCCGGTCGAGATCGAAAACGAATGGCGCAAGACTGACATCGGCAAGGATCTGAAGCGCGTCCGCAACGTCAAGCCGCTGTGGTCGAAATTCGGCACTCTGGTCGGCATCGGCCTCGGCGGCCTGGACATGTGGACCAACCAGCTGTTCGGCTTCTCCTTCTTCGGCACGCTGAAGCATGGCAAGACCGACGCGCAAGCACTGGAGCCGGCTGCGAACCACAATAAGATCGTCTATCCGAAGCCCGATGGTGTCCTGACCTTCGACCGGCTGTCCTCGGTGTTCCTGTCGAACACCAACCATGAGGAAAATGAG
>NZ_JBFUBY010000690.1:0-625 GCF_056405515.1 Polaromonas sp. P1_G2 | reverse complement strand
GCGTGAGGCCATGCGCGGCGTCGGCCAGACGGCCGCCCAGGTCCGCACCGGCAGCGCCGAGATTTCCAGCGCCTCCGACAACCTCTCCAAGCGCACCGAACAGCAGGCAGCCTCGCTGGAGGAAACCGCCGCGGCGCTTGAACAGGTCACGGCCAATGTCAAGTCGACGTCCATGCGCGCCGGCGAGGCCCGTGATCTCGTCCGCGGCACACGCACCCAGGCCGAAAGCTCGGGCAAGGTGGTCAGCGACGCCGTCGACGCCATGGGCAAGATCGAGCATTCGTCGAAGCAGATCAGCCAGATCATCGGCGTCATCGAYGAGATCGCYTTCCAGACCAAYCTSCTGGCGCTSAAYGCCGGYGTCGAGGCRGCMCGYGCYGGSGARGCCGGCAAGGGMTTYGCCGTSGTSGCACAGGAAGTGCGCGAACTGGCCCAACGTGCTGCCCAGGCCGCCAAGGAGATCAAGGGGCTTATCCAGAAATCGTCGACCGAAGTCGAAAACGGCGTGAAGCTGGTCCTCGAAACCGGCCTGTCGCTGAAATCGATCGGCGATTATGTCGCCCAGATCAACCAGGTCATGGATGCCATCTCCACCTCGGCGCGGGAACAATCCACCGGACTGGCC
>NZ_JBFUBY010000689.1:0-625 GCF_056405515.1 Polaromonas sp. P1_G2 | reverse complement strand
GTCCCGGCCGGCATAGTCGCGGGCAAACTGGTAGGCCACGCGGCCGCTGCGCGAGCCGCGCTCCAGCGCCCAGACCAGGGAAGCCGGTTTTGCCGCCGCAATCGCATCCGTGCCCACGCCGAAAGACGAGAGCCATTGCGCGACGATGGTCAGGTATTCGTCCTGGCTGAAAGGGTAAAAGCTGACCCAAAGGCCGAAGCGCTCGGACAAGGAAATCTTCTCTTCGACAACTTCACCAGGGTGCACTTCACCGTCTTCGCTGCGGGTGTAGGTGAGGTTCTCCGTCATGTACTCAGGCAGCAGGTGGCGCCGGTTACTGGTCGCGTAGATCAGCACGTTGGGCGTGGCCGCCGCGACAGAACCATCCAGGATGGACTTGAGCGCCTTGTAGCCCGGCTCACCTTCCTCAAAACTCAGGTCGTCGCAAAAGACGATGAATTTTTCAGGCAGGCCGGACACCACGTCGACGATGTCCGGCAGGTCGATCAGGTCGGCCTTGTCAACTTCAATCAGGCGCAGGCCGCGTGACGAATACTCGTTCAGGCAGGCCTTGATCAGCGAGGACTTGCCGGTGCCGCGCGCGCCCGTCAGCAGCACGTTGTTGGCGGGCTTGCCCAGCACGAAC
>NZ_JBFUBY010000688.1:0-625 GCF_056405515.1 Polaromonas sp. P1_G2 | reverse complement strand
CCTCTGCGCCAATAGGGAAGAGCTGCAATCCATGGCGCAGGCTCTCTTTGGCGCCGAACATTTCGATTGAACCATCTCTTCCGATGGCAGCACCGGTTTTGCAATGCGGTCGGCGCCTGGCGGCCGCCATCTCGCAACGCCGCAATTGGCTCCGTCGCGTCGATCAGCTGATCATTGGTTCAAATCGCCGAACTGCTCGACGAGGTGCCGGCGCGCTCGATTGAGCCGGCTTTTCACCGTCCCGACGGCGCAGTGAAAGCGCGTCGCCGCGTCCTCATAGCTCTGGCCGTTGATCGCCACGGCGTCCAGCACATCTCGATAGTATGAGGGCAATTCGTCATAGGCGCGGCCGACATCCTGGATGAGGATGGTCCATTCCTGCGACGCCTCGGTGATGCGGTTGTCCGCCACACATTCGGCGATACCCGGAGCCTCCCGCCTGGCGACGGCGAAGCGCGAACAGAACGTGTTGCGCATGATGGTGAAAAGCCAGGACTTGAGCTTCGTGCCCTCTTCGAAACGCCCGATGTTGCCGAGCGCCTTCACCAATGTTTCCTGTACCAGGTCGTCTGCATCATTGATGTTGCGATGAAATCGCCGCGAAAATGCGCGCAACGCCGGAATG
>NZ_JBFUBY010000687.1:0-626 GCF_056405515.1 Polaromonas sp. P1_G2 | reverse complement strand
CCTCGCAGGCTGCAATTTCCGCGACAAGCGTAGCCTATCCGCCACGCCCGGTGCCGGATGCATCCAGATAGGTCTTGATTGCGTTGGTCAGCCGTTCCGCCATCGTCTTCTGCCAGTCCGGATCGACAAGCAGTTTTTCATCATCGGCATTCGACAGAAAGCCGAGCTCCACCAGGATCGACGGCACGTCCGGCGCCTGCAGGACGCGGAAGCCGGCATGCCGGAGCGGATTGTTGATCACGTCGATCTGACCCTCGAAAGATTTCAACACGTTTTCCGCCAGCTGAATCGAAAAAGCCTGGGTCTCCCGCCGCGTCAGGTCGACCAATATGTCGGTGACTTCGGCAGGCTCGTCCTTGATCTCGACGCCGGCAATGCCATCCGACTTGTTTTCGCGTTGCGCCAGGTTGGCGGCCAGCGCATCGGACGCCTTGTCGGAGATCGTATAGACGGTGGCGCCGCGGATATCTTTCTGGCGCAGCGTGTCGGCATGCAGCGAGATGAACAGTTTTGCGCCGCGCTGACGGGCGATGACGACACGCTCGGAGAGCGAAATGAATGTGTCGTCGTCGCGCGTCAGAAAGGCATGAATGCCCTTTTCCTGGTTGATACGGTCGGCGAGCGCC
>NZ_JBFUBY010000686.1:0-626 GCF_056405515.1 Polaromonas sp. P1_G2 | reverse complement strand
GCCTGGGCCAGTACTATCAGAACGGCGATGCGGCGAAGCCCGACCTCAAGAAGGCGGCTGAATGGTATCTGAAAGGCGCGAATGCCGGCTCGGTCGATGCAATGGTCAGCATCGCCGACATCTATTATGGCACCGATCCGGCGCAGCTCGATTACACCAAGGCACTAACCTATTACCGCATGGCTGCCGACCGTGGCGACGTCAGTGCGATCAACGATGTCGGTGCAATGTACGAGTTCGGCCACGGCGTGCCGCAGAATTTTCCCGAAGCGGTGAAATGGTATACGCGCGCTGTCGACAAGGGCTCCAGCGACGCGATGTACTGGATCGGCTGCCTCTATCTCGGCGATTCAGGTGGAAAGCCCGATTATCCGAAGGCCATGGATTGGCTGAAGCGCGCCGCCGACAAGAACGACACCGACGCCGAATACCGGCTTGCCGAAGTCTACGAGTCGGGCAGCGGCGTGCCCAAGGATGTACAATGGGCCTTCGCCTGGTTCTGGAAGGCGGCGGAGGCCGGCAAGGCCGATGCGATGAATGCCGTCGGATTCTATTAAGATAATGGCACCGCTGTGCCCGAGGATCATCAGATCGCCATGGACTGGTACCTCAAGGCTGCCAATGCG
>NZ_JBFUBY010000685.1:0-627 GCF_056405515.1 Polaromonas sp. P1_G2 | reverse complement strand
GGCTAGACGAGGGCGCGGTGGCCGCCGTGCATCAACGCCTGCTCGAGGCCCGCAGACAGGGAACCGCCGTGCTGTTGATTTCCGAAGACCTCGACGAGGTGATCGCGCTCGCCGACCGCATCCAGGCGATCGTCGGCGGCCGGCTGTCGCCGCCGGTCGAGGCTGACAGTGCCGATGCGCGAAAGCTTGGCTTGATGATGGCCGGCGAATGGCATGACAAGGGTGAGGTCCGCCATGCGGTTTGAGCGTCGCGAACACCGTCCGTTGTCGCTGTTGCTGTTGACGCCGCTGATCGCGGTCGCAGCGGCGTTGGCGCTGTCCGGCATATTGATCGCCGTGGCCGGTGCGCCGGTGTTGGAGGCCTATTGGCGTATCCTCACCGGCGCCTTCGGCTCGCGGCTTTCGGCGACCGAAACGCTGACGCGGGCGACGCCGCTGATGCTGACCGGACTTGCCGCCGCCGTCGCATTCCGGGCGCGGCTCTGGAATATCGGCGCCGAGGGCCAGTTCTATCTCGGCGCCATCGCCGTGGGCGCGGCGAGCTCGCAGCTTCTCGGCGGCCTGCCGGGTGCGGTGCAAATCCCGCTGCTGCTGGTGATCGGCGCCATGGCCGGCATGGTCCTGATC
>NZ_JBFUBY010000684.1:0-627 GCF_056405515.1 Polaromonas sp. P1_G2 | reverse complement strand
GGGCGCGCGGCGGTGCATAATCCGGATCGTCCGGATCCACATTGCCATCGGCCGGGCCGACATATTCGGCGTCCGGGCCGGGATCGCCTTCATCGACATAGACCCTTTCACGCGGCTGTGATAAAGCTTCGCCGACGATCACACCGGCCGTCAGACCGATAATGCCCGCCGCTGCCCAGCGGCCGCGCCAGCCGGGGCCATGGTGATAACGCCAGTAGCGGCCATGGAAGCCGCGGTCACGCCAGCCGGCGGACGACACTTCCACCGTGCTGGCCAAAGTGGCGATCACGGCGACGCCGAGGATAAGGGTTTTGGTGAGTTTTTTCATAGCGATCTTCCCTGCAATGGGCCGGCCATGGGCCAGACTTGGGGAAAATCTAGGGCTCGGCCGATGAATGTCGGCTGAACGGAAAAGGGCAAGTTTGTGGCGGCCGTGTATACCGCGCGGTGTCAATGAAAAGGGCGCCGCCTGCCATTCCGGCAGCGGCGCCGTGTATACACTGCGCCGATCAGGCCTGGATCAGCCGGTGACTTGAAGGTTGACGGCCTTCGGACCCTTGCCGCGGCGGTCCGGCTCGGTGTCGTAGGTAACTTTCTGGTTTTCAGTCAGACCGGTGAGGCCTGAAG
>NZ_JBFUBY010000683.1:0-628 GCF_056405515.1 Polaromonas sp. P1_G2 | reverse complement strand
CGACCCCGGCAATGCCGAGGATTTCACCGGGCCGAAGCGTCAGGTCGATGCCGTCGAGGCTGGTGCCTTCGCTGTCGGGCCTGGTCGAAACGCCCGACAGGGCCAGCACCGGAGCCGAGGCCGTCGAGCTGTGTGCCTTGGGCGTCTCGTGCGTTACAGCCGCCGCGCCGGTCAGCGCCTGCCGGTCCTCCGCGGCCAGGCTGCGTGCGGCGTCGCCAACGATCAGATTTGCCAGGCGTTCGGCGGTGATGTCGGCGCAGGCGAGCGGACCGTCAACCAGCCTGCCACCGCGCAGCACCGTCACTGTGTCGGCAATGCCGAGCACTTCACGAATCTTGTGCAGGATGAGGATGACGGTCACGCCGCGCTGCTTCAGCCGGCGGACACGGGCAAACAGCATTTCTATGCCCGAGGGCGAAAGCACTGCGGTGGGCTCGTCGAGGATCAGCACCTTGGSWTCGGTGASCAGCGCCCGGGCGATCTCGATGCCTTGCTGGGTTTCGATCGGCAGGACGCGAATGCGCTTCGACAGCTCGACATGCACGTCGAGGCCTTCGAGATGCGGTTGCCAGCGCTTGATCAGCCCATTGCGCGTGAAAAGCCCGCCCTTGCCGGTGGCACCAAACTC
>NZ_JBFUBY010000682.1:0-630 GCF_056405515.1 Polaromonas sp. P1_G2 | reverse complement strand
GACCCCCACAAGGGGGAGGGGCTTAACACAGCCGCACCCGCAGTGCCTCAAGTAAGGCAATGAGCGTGCCGCGAGTCTTCTCCCCCCTTGTGGGGGAGATGGCCGGCAGGCCAGAGAGGGTCTTTCTCGTCCACGATCGCCTGCCACCGACGACGGAGAGCTTACCGCTTCACATAACGTACACCACGGGCCAGCCAGCAGCCGATCGTCAGCCCGACAATCTTGCCGTCGCCATCCCGGTCGAACACGATGCTCCAGTCCCCCGGTGCGGGCGCATCGAGGCCGCGCGGGCAGGGCATCAGCCAGACGTCCGGCCCGATTGCATAGAGGGACTGCATGCGCGATCTGCCAAGAAAACCCTGGCAAACAGCGAACATCGCGCCACCGCTGGACGTGACCAGCAAATCGGCATCCAGTTCTTCCGAATGGAACCGACCCTCGATATCCCGACTTGCCTCACCGGTGAGCGGCTTCAGCCGCAGCGCCAGATTCTCGTCCGCACGCTTCAAGAGAATGTCATCACCCTCTCGCGACAGCACCATTTCGTCGGAGCGCACCGTTCCATCCGGCATCAGGGTCACGATCTCCGGCGAGGTTTCGAACCGCGCAGTCAAGCGACCGGTGTCGAGC
>NZ_JBFUBY010000681.1:0-630 GCF_056405515.1 Polaromonas sp. P1_G2 | reverse complement strand
GGGTTGTAGAGCAAATAATGCACCGGAATATTCCGCGTTCTTTCAAACTCGGCAATTGCACTGGTCTGGTGATCCCCAGCCTGCAGAGACTTATATCTGGATGACTGTGAAAAACGAAATGTAGTTGGACTGGATAGCGCAACCGTGATCTCATCGGAAGGCAAAAGCCTACCGAATCCTATGTGATAGTCGTCAATGGTATCGGGCGTTACCGTGCCACCGCTGGACGGGAAGAGACGCTTAGACTGCAGAAGAGCGACTTTCTTTGCACATACACGACCACCGATTCGAACAAAGACGAGGAGACCAATATCTGCAACTTCCCATGAGTGAAAGTGTCGTCGACCTCCCAAAAAATGGGTATCGATGCGAACAGTCCAGTTCGGGRCCACCAATGAGGGCGACGAAAAAGCCGCAAGTCGATCGATCAGCGCCATATCCAGGGCGGTTTCGTGAACATTTGGTACTCGTGCAATTCGAAGACTCAACTCTTTATCGCATGTGCGAAAGACCCTGCGAACATATGCGACGACCTCTTGAGGTAGTGGTGGGATCACGTTTTTCCGCACTCTGAAGTTGGAAGCAAAGAGCGCCTTGCAACTTGGTTATGCCTCATGTGAAGAATGCTTT
>NZ_JBFUBY010000680.1:0-630 GCF_056405515.1 Polaromonas sp. P1_G2 | reverse complement strand
CGCCAATGTCGCCTGCTATGAGGACTGGCTTGCCGAGAGCGATAGCGATTTCGCCTGGCATGACTTCGACGAACGGACCGCGGCCGGCATGTGCTATACGTCGGGCACGACGGGCAATCCGAAGGGCGTCGTCTATTCCCACCGCTCGAACGTGTTGCATGCCATGGCGGTGCTGTCTCCCGACGTCAACGGCATAGGCTGTGCCGATACGGTCATGCCGATCGTGCCGTTCTTTCACGCCAATGGTTGGGCAACGGCATTTTCGGCGCCGATGGCGGGCGCCCGTCTCGTCATGCCTGGCCCGGGCCTGGACGGCAAGTCGATCTACGAGATGCTGACGCGCGAGCGGGTGAGTTTCTCGCTGGCCGTACCGACGGTATGGATGGCATTGCTCGCCCATATGGAAAAGGAAGGTGGCAGCCTGCCGGACCTTGACCGGGTGCTTATCGGCGGCTCGGCGGTACCGAGAGCGGTCGTCCAGGTCTTCGCGGAAAAATACGGCGTCGAGGTCTGGCATGGCTGGGGCATGACGGAGATGTCGCCGATCGGCAGCATTTCCAAGCTGAATCCCGAGCACAAAAGCCTGTCGGCGGAAGAAAAGCTCGATATCGTCGCCAAGCAGGGCTTGCC
>NZ_JBFUBY010000679.1:0-632 GCF_056405515.1 Polaromonas sp. P1_G2 | reverse complement strand
CAACAGAGCTCTCCGCCGTGACAGGGCTGAAATCAACGGCGGATTTGGCGCTTGTGCGGGCGAGTGCGGCGAGCTCATCCTCGTCCCTCACCGCACAGGCAGCCGAATGCGAAGTCCTGATCAAGTCGATGGCAGAATTGGCCGGTGGTGACGAGTTGCAGGTCCGCGATATCCTGAAAAGCGGTCCGCAGCGCATCCCTCAGCCGCGCAGCTTCTCGGTCCGCTCGGTGCCGGCCGATCTGCTGCGCCAGCGGCCCGACGTCTATTCGCTGGAGAAGGAAGTCGCGGCAAATGCGTTCGCGGCAGGGGCGGCCGAGGGCGATCTCTATCCCAGCCTGTCGCTTTCGGGATCGCTGACGCTCAACCACAACAGCCTGGCCGGCGCCAACCTGCCCTGGTCGTTCGGGCCGTCGCTGTCGGTGCCGCTCTTCGATGGCGGCCAGCGTCGTGCCGCCGTCAAACTGGCGAAGGCGGATTACGATCTGGCGGATGCGAATTACCGCGCCGGCGTGCTCTCGGCGGTCAAGGATGTCGAGACAGCCCTGGTGCATCTCGACAGTGCTCATCGGCAGCTATCCGACGCCGCCACGGCGGCGCGGGAATACAGGACCTATTTCCAGTCGGTCGATGAG
>NZ_JBFUBY010000678.1:0-632 GCF_056405515.1 Polaromonas sp. P1_G2 | reverse complement strand
GTTTTCACGCCCACGCAGCTTGGCCATCACGGCATCAGCTTCCGCCCGTAGCGGAGTGTCTGCTGCTTCAACAAGGGCCTGCGGCAGGGCCACTGCCAACAATGCGCACTTGAGCAGCGTTGCATCCAGCAGCACTGGGCGTCGAAATGTTTGCGTCTCGGAAACTGACACGCCCTTATCGGTGTCTTGCGTTGCGCGGAAGGGTGGWCTCACCGCAAGTAGCGCGCGCTCGTGCGCAGCAGTCCAACCCGCGGGGCGCTCCTCATCTTCGGCGTTGTCAATGTTTAGCTGCCACCCGTCCGCGTTCTGGTTTCGACTCCACACCGAGCGCCAAGGGCGTAGGTCACCAGTTGTGTAGGCCAGCACAGCCGACGGTAATGCAATCTGCGGTGGCGAGCTGTCGCGAAGCGGCCAGCTGCCGAGGGCAATCAGTGCCGAGAAACCGGGCACTATCGGCACACCCTTGAGGTCCAGGTGTTCGATGCAGGCATCGAACACCTCCTGGCCATTCTGATCGTCAAAGGCAAAGCGCTCGTGCAGCCACAAGCTGGCTCGCTGCCGGCTGCCCGGGCAGTGTAGGAGCAGGGTACGGTGGTTCGGCGACCCGCGCGCGCCCAGTTCATACACCAAGC
>NZ_JBFUBY010000677.1:0-633 GCF_056405515.1 Polaromonas sp. P1_G2 | reverse complement strand
AGGCAACCCACTGGTCGAAGCCGGCCTTGTCGAGGCCATGGAACTTGAAGCGCATGTGGGAGAAGCCGGGGCCGCTGAAATTGGCCGAAAGGCCTTCATATTCGCCGGCCTTGTTGATGACGGCGTGCAGCGGCGTCTGCATGCCCGGCATGGCATAGACCTGACCCGCCAGTGCCGGAATGTAGAACGAATTCATCACCGAGGAGGAAGTGATCTGGAATCTGATCGGGGTGTCGACCGGTGCCGCCATTTCGTTGACCGTAGCGATGCCGAGGTCTGGATAGAAGAACAGCCATTTCCAATCGAGCGCCACGACCTGAACGGTGATCGGCTTGGTGCCGGCCGGGATGGCGCGCTCGGCGTCGATCCGGTCGAGCGGACGGTAGACGCGGTTGATGCGGCGCTCGGCATTGGTGAACGTACCGTCCTTTTCGAGGAAGGTCGAGCCGGGCAGGAAGACATGGGCGTAGTTCGCGGTCTCGTTGAGGAACAGGTCCTGGACGACGACGCATTCCATGGCTGCGAGACCGGCCGAAACATGCTTGGTGTCCGGGTCGGACTGCAGGATGTCTTCGCCCTGGACGTAGAGCGCCTTGAACGAGCCGTCGACGGCGGCATCCAGCATGTTGGGGA
>NZ_JBFUBY010000676.1:0-634 GCF_056405515.1 Polaromonas sp. P1_G2 | reverse complement strand
GACTGCGCATGACTGGCTGAAATTCGGCGGCGTGGTTGCCGCCGCGATCGACGGGACCGATCGGGTAACGGTCTATATGGACGTTCCCGGGGGCGCCATCCACGCCAAGGCGACGGCGGATTTCGCTCTCGGCATGTTGTTGCGCAGCTACCGTTTCGACAAATACAAGACCAGCCATGATGACGGCGACGAGGCAAACAACAATCGCAAGGCAGCGCGCGTAACGCTCGTAACCAGTGGTTCTATTCTCGCTAAGCGTGCTTTCGAGACCGCGCAGGCTGTCGCCACAGGCGTCAACTTCGCCCGCGATCTGGTCAACGAGCCGCCGAACGTGCTTGGACCTTCGGAATTCGCTGCCCGGGTCAGGGAACTTGAGCCGCTGGGCGTCGAAGTCGAGATTCTCACCGACAAGGAGATGCGCCGGCTCGGTATGGGCGCGCTGCTTGGCGTGGCGCAGGGTTCCGTCCGTCCGCCGCGGCTGGTCGTGATGMAGTGGAAGGGGGGCAAGCCGAAGGATAAGCCCTATGCTTTCGTCGGCAAGGGCGTCGTCTTCGACACCGGTGGCATCTCGATCAAACCGGCGCCCAACATGGAAGAGATGAAGGGCGACATGGCGGGCGCCGCTGCCGTCACC
>NZ_JBFUBY010000675.1:0-635 GCF_056405515.1 Polaromonas sp. P1_G2 | reverse complement strand
GCGTAGCGGCGAACGCGTCCTCACGCGTCCGATTCCGCTTGACCTTGCCTGCCTTTCACGGCAGGGGAACGGCCCGGATCGACAGAAAAGAATCACGAAGGAGCAGGCATGGCGGATGCAATGGGCGTAGCCCGTGATCAGCTCAAATCATTCATCGAGCGGATCGAGCGGCTGGAAGAAGAAAAGAAGACGATCGCCGACGACATCAAGGACGTCTACGGCGAGGCCAAGGGCACCGGCTTCGACACCAAGATCCTGCGCAAGATCATCTCGATCCGCAAGCAGGACAGGGACGAACGGCTGGAACAGGAGGCGATCCTGGAAACCTACATGATCGCGCTCGGCATGGTGGAAGCGCCGCCGGAGGAGTAAGCCCTCCCGTCGTCTGTTTGAACAACCGCCGGACCCAATCCGGCGGTTTTCTTTTGTCCGCTGTTTATCAGCGATCCCACAGGCGCAAATGAATAACTTCGCCTCGCAATTCATGGGATTGCCAGCCGCCGCGATTTGAACCTATGTGACCCAATCCGGCGGTTTTCTTTTGTCCGCTGTTTATCAGCGATCCCACAGGCGCAAATGAATAACTTCGCCTCGCAATTCATGGGATTGCCAGCCGCCGCGATTTGAACCTATGT
>NZ_JBFUBY010000674.1:0-635 GCF_056405515.1 Polaromonas sp. P1_G2 | reverse complement strand
CGACAATCGTGTGGCAGACGGTGAAACCCATACCGTCGGTTTCGGTGAGCATGCGGTGGCTGGTGCCATTGCCCCAATTGACGAAGAAATCCGTGGTTTCGACATCGGCAAGGCTGCGCTTGAACATAACTTATCTCCCAGTTTTATTGACATATGACGCCGCCTTGGCGACGTCGCATGCCGAAAGCTAAGCCGGAACCGCAGCCAAGACTATTGATCTGTTTTATTCAATAAGTTAGTTTTCCTCACATATGGATCTGCCACCAGCCAATGCCCTTCGCGCCTTCGAGGCCGCCGCGCGCCTGCTCAGTATTTCGCGGGCTGGTGATGAATTGAATGTGACGCATGCGGCGATTTCGCATCACATCCGCCATATCGAGGATTGGATCGGCCAGCCGCTGCTCCGGAAATCCGGCCGCGCCATCGCGCTCACTGAGACGGGACTGGCCCTGAGCCTGGTGGTGACCGACAGCTTTCGCCAGATCGAGGCACAGTGCCGCGCGATCCGCCGGCCCGGCGCCGGTCATGGTCTGACTATTGCCTGCATTCCGTCGATTGCCGCCCGTTGGCTGATCCCGGCGCTGGCGGATTTTCGCTCGGCCCAGCCGGAATTGGCACTCAGGGTCGTCTATGCC
>NZ_JBFUBY010000673.1:0-636 GCF_056405515.1 Polaromonas sp. P1_G2 | reverse complement strand
CGGTCAGTGAGACGAGACCAAGCGGCACGGCGTTGTTGCCGCCGACGCAGGCGCATTTGAGTTCGCGGTGATCGATATAGACAGCCTTGAAGACCGAGACTGCTCCAATCAGCCCGATCATCAGCGAAAGCGGCGCGGAGAGCCAAATGAGGCTGCCTGACAACATGAGGAGGCCCGCCAAGGTTTCGGCGAAGGGATAAACGTATCCATATGGCACGTATCGCCGCGCCAGCAGATCGTAATTGAGGAACATGGTCGAGAATTTCTCGACATCCTGGAGTTTTTGCACCCCAAGAAGGCACATTGCCACCGCGATGAACCGCTCCAGAGTGAGCAAGGGTGAGATGCTGTGTCTGGTTGCCCAGCTGATGGCTACGGCCATCAGCAAAGCGACCGCGAAGATGGCAATCACCGGACGGTAGGTGGTGTCACTAGGCTTGAGTACATGCTGCCCGAAGCGCGTTCTCAGTTCGTCATAGCCGCCGACCCGCTGACCCTCAATAAACACCTGAGGCGTCGTTTTGACATCGTGCTTGCGCTGGAAGGCATCTGTGTCCTCACGGGTCTTGAGCCAGTGGTCTTCAACCCGGTAGCCCTCATGCTCCAGAAGGTATTTGGCCTTCAGTCCGTAGGGGC
>NZ_JBFUBY010000672.1:0-636 GCF_056405515.1 Polaromonas sp. P1_G2 | reverse complement strand
GGCTGAATATGCGCATCTGGCACTCAATGCCGGCGCCAAGATCATCGGCGGCTGCTGCGGCACGTCCTGCGAACATCTCGCTGCCATCCGCCAGGCTGTCGATAGCCACACGCCCGGCCCGCGCCCGACCCTCGAGACGATCGTCGAAAAAATCGGACCGCTGCGCAACAAGACCGCGGAAGAGCAGGCCGCTCCGCGCGAACGCCGCAGCCGCCGCGGCTGATCAGCTTTTCGTCTCAGCCTTCCATCGCGGCGCGGTGGAAGGCGCGATAGCGCTCAGCAAGCCCGGGCTGGATGCGGTCGACCATAGCGATCGCCCGCGTGAGCTGGCGCTCGCCATCTGGTTCGGCAATCAGTGCCTCGGCCTCGGCCTTCGTCTGATCGTCAAAAGAGTCCGGCTGTTCCCGAATTGTCTTCATCAGCCCTTCCAGAATCGGCCGTCCGGCGGTCGCCATCACATCGCGCTTGCCCGCTTCGTTCAGAGGTGAACCTCGGTGCAGGGCAAGGATGACGATATCGAGATAGAGCAGCAGCAGCTTGAAGCGCCGTGCCGTGACCGGCAGGCCGACAGCGGTGTAAAAACCCTCGATCTGGCCGTTGATCTTCTCGTCACGATCCCATTGATGGTAGTTGTAC
>NZ_JBFUBY010000671.1:0-637 GCF_056405515.1 Polaromonas sp. P1_G2 | reverse complement strand
GCCATGGCCACCGCCGTTTTCAGTGCCTCGGTATCGAAGACATCGACAACCACCGGGATCGCGCCGGCTTGGCGAAAGCCGTCCTGGCGGTCAGGTTTTCGCGTCGTGCCATAAACCGTAAAACCTGCCTGCACGAGCATCGGCAGCAACTTGCGTCCAATCGCGCCCGTGGCGCCGGCCAAAAAGACGGTGTCTGCCATTGCGGATTCCCCCGATTCTTCGTCTCGGCCTGGGCATATGGCCTTTCACGGAGAGCATTTCAATTTGGGCTCAAGCGTGCCGGCGCTTGCGCCTGTCACTCGCAAGCCTGCACAGGATGACGTATCACTGCTGATGCTCGCGCAACTGTTTGATGATCTCGCGCAGCCCACGTGTCAGATGTTTGTCTCGACGAATTGCCAGGCCCAACTGTCGCGTCAATGTGGGGCTTACCGGTGACGTCCTCAAACCATGGGCTCGTTCCGGCCTGAGAGCCATGGCAGGAAGCAAGGACCATCCCAATCCCGCGGAGACAAGCTCCTTTATCGCTTCCACGCTTCCAAATTCCATCTTCGGTTCAGGTCGGATTCCCGCTGCTGTGAACCAGGCGTCCGTGGCCGCGCGGGTGTTGCCGCCGTCGTAAAGCATCAGTGTCTTG
>NZ_JBFUBY010000670.1:0-638 GCF_056405515.1 Polaromonas sp. P1_G2 | reverse complement strand
CTTCGACGCCGCTCAGGGCGCTTGAAATTTTCTCAGACGCCTCCGTCTTAGCGAGATCGATTTACTTGCGCAGGAGGCCCGACACGTCGGAAACGAGGCCGCCGATCAATTCGGAAAGCGGTGGATTGTTGTTCGGATCAGCCATTGACAATACCTCCTACAGCGGACGACGATGTACTCATCTGGGTAGAGCCGACCTGGCTTGACTCTTGCGTTTTGGTCGTTTCCGGCCGTTTCGCCGACGCAGTGAAAAACCGACTGGCAGCAAGCCCCGCAAGAGCCGCCACACTCAGGAAGGCGAAGGGCTGTTTACGACCAAAATCCTCGGCCATGCCAGCGATCTCGCCGAGATCGCGGCCTTCGATATTCTTTGCGATTGCTTGAACGCTCTCGCCGATCTGTCTGGCGTAGCGCCCGATTTGGGGCTGGTCGCTCTGTTCAAGTTCCGCGCCGACCTTTTGCAGCGCCGTCGCGATGCCGCCGACCTGGCGGGCGGCAAAGCCGGTTTGCTCCGCTACCGTCTCCTCGACCTTCTGCATCGCAGTATTTGCGTCGGCCTTGACGACGTCAGTGGCAGCGCTCAAATCATCGCTGACCTTGTTTTTCAGATCGTTGAGGCCCGCCGGTCCGCTCTGGAC
>NZ_JBFUBY010000669.1:0-640 GCF_056405515.1 Polaromonas sp. P1_G2 | reverse complement strand
GTCTTCGACCTCGAACATCTGGCTGAAATTGACGTGCGCCAATGCGCCGCCGCCGGATTTTTCCAGTCGCCGCCGCAACTGCGCATGGGCACTTCGGCGCACCGTTTCCCAAAGCGTCGACAGCGGCTTGGACTCAAGGTTGCCGGCGAATGCCAGGTTGGTGCGTCCGCGCCAGTCGTTGAGCCACTCATAGTGTGCGCCCACCGCAATACCGGTCGGAACGATGCTGGCGTCCAGCAATTTGACGAATTCCAGTGCCGGCACGGTGGCGACGATCGGGTTTTCGCTCGGGGGAAGGCCATCGATTTTGACGGCAGTGCCGATGAGCGTGAAATCCATGCTGGCTTCGATGTTCAAGGGCACGGTGCGCATCTTGACATCGACGACGGCGTTGGCGCCGGCAGCCTTGGCTTCTGCCTGCAGCCTTTCAATCGCCGCGTCCCACCCCTGCATATGCCCTTCCGTCCAGGACCAGCCGTAATGCAGCCAGCAGGTGGCCGAAACTGCGGCAACGGGCTTGATGCCGTGCGACCGCATGATCAGCAGTTCCGACGGCGTCATGGTCGCCGTCCRCGGCACCGTGCCTTCACGGCTGTTTTTCAGGCGGTCGATGAGGTGGGCCGGCAGGCGACCGTTGCTG
>NZ_JBFUBY010000668.1:0-640 GCF_056405515.1 Polaromonas sp. P1_G2 | reverse complement strand
GGCGCTCGACGATCGTGCCGAGATTGATCGAATTCGGATCGAGGTCGCTTTCCTGCGCGTCGGCACCGTGTGCCGTGGGCAGGATGCTCTCCTTGACGCGGTTGAACTTCAACCGCATCGGCACCGGCACGGCCTCGCCGAAGGCAATCGCCTCGCCATTGGCGAGTGAGGAGATGAAGCTCAGCGCCGAGGCCGAGGAATCCGGCAAGGCCTTGCCGATAATGTCCTGGTCGCGCTCATTGGCAAGGCGAAGCGAAAAGATCGTCGAGCATTGCGACAGGATGGTCTGGTCGAGTTCGCCCGGCCGCTGGGTGATGATGCCGAGCGATACGCCGTATTTGCGGCCTTCCTTGGCGATGCGGGCGATGGCCTGGCGCGTCGGCAGGAAGCCGAGATTGGGATCGGCCGGCACGTAGCGGTGCGCCTCTTCGCAGACGACGAGAATATGGATCGCGCCTTTGCTCCACAGCGCGATTTCAAAGGCCATGCGGCAGAGCACCGAGGCGACGGAATTGACGACTTCCGACGGGATGCCGGCAAGCTGGAACGTGGTGATCGGCCGGTCGCCGCCAGGGATGCGGAAGATCGAGGCGATGGTTTCGTGGATCGTGTCCGTGATCGTGTTCGAGGAGAACATGAA
>NZ_JBFUBY010000667.1:0-640 GCF_056405515.1 Polaromonas sp. P1_G2 | reverse complement strand
GAAAGAAGGTGAACACTTATGTACCATCAAAGAAAGTGACAACGGGCCAGCCGGATACTCGCGTCAGGAAAGTTTACAAGAAGGGGGCACAGACACACGTCGTGGTCGCGAAAGACAATAACAATCAGCAGGATGTTCGGCGCCCGAGCCCTGATGCAGAAGCGGTCGGCCGGTTCCTGGGCGGGGTTCTTCGCGGCGTGAAGCGACTTCCCCAATAATCACCGTGGAGATAGCATATTTGGCTTGCGGCGTTTGTGTGGAGCAATGCTGTGCGGCGACGTCAGTGGGCTTCTCGAACCAGAGATGCCGACCGGCCTGATTGACTCTTGGACTGGTTGCTTGGATTTACGCTGGAAAAGTAGAGAAGCGGTTTCAAGCGCTTACAGAATGGATTGCGATTTTGTGGCGCTTGGCAGCAAGGACAGATCTTCATAGCCAAGCGCGAGCCCGAATATCCGCTGGCTCACCAAGGTGGACACGTCGTGCTCGATCAGCCCCGCACGGCGATGATCGGCAAAGCAGCTGGAGAAGCGCTCCACCAGCCGGATCGCCCGATCCGTCGCCCCCAGCAACAGGCTGCCGGCGTCGCTGCTGATCGCTCCACCATCAAATGCGGCCACCACCGCACGCGATTCAATGC
>NZ_JBFUBY010000666.1:0-640 GCF_056405515.1 Polaromonas sp. P1_G2 | reverse complement strand
GACCAGCGTGCGTTCGCCGAGCCGCTCGAGAACGTCGATCACGCCATCGGCATGGCCCTGACCCGCTGGAGCGACCAGGATCGCTTCGGAACGAATGCCAAGCGTATAATCACCCGCCGGCAGCGTGCCCCAGCCGATGGCGGTCTGGATCGTCGTGGCGTCGCCCAGCGTCGCAACGGCATCCTTGCCGGCGTCGCCGGAGAGTTTCGCGGTGATGAAATTCATTTGCGGCGAGCCGACGAAGCCTGCGACAAAGCGCGTCGCCGGCCGCTCGTAAATTTCCATCGGTGAGCCGATCTGCTCGATCTTCTTGTTGTTCATCACCACGATGCGGTCRGCSAGCGTCAKCGCCTCGATCTGGTCGTGGGTGACGWAGATCATCGTCGWCTTCAGCCGCTGGTGCAGTTGCGCCAGCTCGATGCGGGTGCGGGTTCTGAGTGCGGCGTCGAGATTGGAGAGCGGYTCGTCGAACAGGAASGCYTTCGGCTCCTTGACGATGGCGCGGCCRATGGCGACGCGCTGGCKCTGGCCGCCGGAGAGGGCTGCCGGCTTGCGGTCGAGCAGTGCGGAAAGCTGCAGGATTTCGGCGGCACGGTTGACCTTGGCGTCGATCTCGGCCTTCGGGGCCTTGGCCATGCGC
>NZ_JBFUBY010000665.1:0-642 GCF_056405515.1 Polaromonas sp. P1_G2 | reverse complement strand
CCACGCATTCGGTGCAGCAGCCGGGCGGGCAGGGCGCGTCTACCGGCGGCGATCGGGCGATGGTGCCGGTGCTGGCGCGTGCGGCGGTGGCCGTGGGCGTCGCTGGCGTATTCATGGAAACGCACGAGGATCCGGACAACGCGCCATCGGATGGTCCCAACATGGTCTATCTCAAGGATATGCCGATGCTGCTCGAAAAGCTTATCTCTTTCGACCGCATCGCCAAGGCGGCCTGAGCAGAGATTATTTCGCCGGCGAAGAATTTTGCAAGGCCGCGGGACCGGGTCGCTGGTCACGCGGCCTTGTTCTGTCTCTGCCCGGTGATGTGATCGAGATGGAAACGGCCAACCACAGCCTCGAGCGCCTGCGTTTCACCGCCAAGCGCGCGGCAGGCGGTCGTCGTCTCGGCGGCCATGGCCGTATTCTGCTGCGTCGCCTGGTCGAGCGTATTGACCGATAGATTGATCTCGCCGATCGCGGAGGCCTGATCGCTGGATGCCGCGACGATCTCGCCGATCAGCCCCGTCACCTTGCCGACCTGTGTTTCGATGTCCGTGAGCGCGCTGCCGGTGCGGTTGACCAGCGACACGCCGTTGGCCACTTGCGCTGATGACGCCGAGATCAATGTCTTGATCTCCTTGG
>NZ_JBFUBY010000664.1:0-642 GCF_056405515.1 Polaromonas sp. P1_G2 | reverse complement strand
ACAGGCCGAGCAGCGGCGTCTTGTCATTCGCTTGCTTGACCGCATTCAGCTGGTCGAGATTTTCGACCAGCTGGAAACCGCGCGCCTTCGCCTGGTCGATGAGCGGCTTGTCCTTCCACTGGCCGGCATGCGCCTTGTCGTCGAAATATTTGCGGCCGCCGCCGAGCACGACGTCGGGGCGGGCGTTGAGCAATTGCTCCGAGATCGAGCCGAGGCCGTTATTCTCCAGCGCATTCGTCGGGCATTGCTTGGCGGTCGAGGTCGGATCGTAGCATTTGCGCCCGGTCACATGCGCCACCAGCACGGCCGGCGTCGCATCCTGGATTTCGGCGGTCGAAACGTCGCCGGTGGCATAGCCGGCGAGCTTGGCCATTTCCAGGATCGTTGTCTGCGGCTTGCCGTGGATATCGACCGAGATCGCGCCGTTATAGGTCTTGGTGCCGGTCGCCCAGGCCGAGCCGGAGGCGGCCGAATCGGTGACGTAGTTCGGCGTGCCGTCCTTGTTCAGCGAATAATGCGTATATTGCCCGGTGATCGGCAGGGCGTCGATCCCCTTGAAGAAATTGCCGGCGCCAAGCGCCACGTTGCGGGCCACGGTGATCTCGGAATCGCCCATGCCGTCGCCGATCAGCAGGATGACAT
>NZ_JBFUBY010000663.1:0-643 GCF_056405515.1 Polaromonas sp. P1_G2 | reverse complement strand
CATCCGCCGCGGCGACGGACGTGCCGTGCCCGATAATGCCGATGTCCGATCCGCCGGAGAAACCGCCGGAACCGTCGCCGAACCGCACCGACAGCGAGTCGCTGCTGTAATTTGCCGTCACCAGGTCGAGCTTGCCGTCACCGTCGATATCCGCCAGGCTGACGACATAGGGATCGGTACCCACGGCGATATCCGCCGATGCCGAGAAACTGCCCGCTCCATCACCCAGCTGCACGGAAACGGTATCTGTGCCTTCGTCGGCAATCAGCAGGTCGAGCTTGCCGTCACCGTTGACATCGGCCACCGTGACGGAACTGGGACTGTTGCCGGCGGCGATGTTCGACGCGCTGGCGAAGCTGCCATCGCCGTTGCCCAACAGCACGGAAACCGTATTGTCCTCCTGATAGGCCACCAGCATGTCGAGCTTGCCGTCGCCGTTGACGTCGGCCACGGCAATGGAGCTGGGGCAGCTGCCGACCGCAAGTGTCGCCGTATCCGAGAAGCTGCCATCGCCGTTGCCCAGCCGCACCGAGACCGTGTCGTCCGACTGATTGGCCGTCACCAGGTCGAGCGTGCCGTCGCCGGCGAAATCCCCCGTGGCGATGGAAAACGGCAGATTGCCCGTGTTGACCAGGTTTTGCGT
>NZ_JBFUBY010000662.1:0-644 GCF_056405515.1 Polaromonas sp. P1_G2 | reverse complement strand
CTTTGTACACAGAGCAGCCCTTTCGAGATTTATTTTTCTCCACAGAGCCCCCCAATTGTTTTATTTCAAGGACTGTTGTGGCAGCGGCAAACCAAAGCGATTCGGACCGTAAAAACAGCGGATCGACGTGGCTAAAGCTGGTCGAGATTAACGCCGACCGTGATTGCTCCGATCGGCTTGCCGKKCTCGTCGRMAATGGTCATCGACRCCTGCGACTGCAGCATCTGSGTCGATTCGTCCTTGCGCGCGTCGTCGACGAAAACGGCGGATGGTCCCTTGTCGAACGTCTTTTGGAATTTGGCCTCGTCACCCTGCCAATAATCGGAAGTGATGCCGCTCTGGCCGACATTGAGGCCCTTGGCGTCCATGACGAAGATTTCCGTGATGGCGCCGGAGGCCTGGTCTTCCTTACGCCTCAGGAAGGCAGATACCGGCGTGGCCAAAACCCGATCGATCAGCGGCCGACTCGGTCGATTGACCTCCTGCCGCCATTCTTCGTCCAGTGCGTTGATCTCGGTGCCGGTCAGACGTGCATCGATCGCGTTCTGCGCCTTGATCGCGGCTATGATGATCGGATCGGAAACCCAGCCGCGAACATTGGCGTCGAAGAAAGCGAGCACCGGTGCCACGTGAATGTCCTGGGC
>NZ_JBFUBY010000661.1:0-644 GCF_056405515.1 Polaromonas sp. P1_G2 | reverse complement strand
GTCGTAGACCTTGCCGGTCTTACCCAGCGCCTCATGTTCCCCGGCGATTGCGAGGCAACGGCTGATGTCGGCCGGCTTCAGGCGCGGCGTGGCAAGTTCCGTTGCCAGGCCTTCGAGCGAGACACGGGCGATGCAGAGATCGTCGAGCCGGGCACGCGAGACGGGCGGCACGCGGGCGGAGCCGTTGCGGGCGATTTCCAGGCCGTTTTCGGCGGCGAGACGGCGCAGTGCCTCGCGCACCGGCATGTGGCTGGTGCCGAATTCGGCGGCCAGCGAGGCGATGGTGACGACCTGCTGCGGCTCGAACATGCCCCACATCAGCGCGTGGCGAAGCTGCTCGTAGACGCTGTCCTGCACCGTCACGCGTGACGAGACTTTTGTCAGTCCTGCCTCTTTCACCAGCCGCTCATCCTTTCGTTCGTTCTATTGCACGTTCAGTGGCGCAAGCCGGCTTTGCGCATCAATGGCAGCACGCTGTCGCAGAAATAAGGGAGTTCGTGGGTGTAATTGAAGAAGGATAGCGCGATGCCGGAATAGCCTTTTTCCGAGATTGCCCGCATCTCTTCAACAATCTTCTCCGGCGTGCCGACCAGCGGATAGCTGCCGGCGCCGCCGGCGAAGCGCTTGCGATAGCGGTCGTAGGA
>NZ_JBFUBY010000660.1:0-645 GCF_056405515.1 Polaromonas sp. P1_G2 | reverse complement strand
GTGCGGATCATGCGGGAGAGGGGCGATCGCTTCCGGCTTCTGCTCGCGACCGTGCCGCACCAGGAACGCAATGTCCGCGATATCACCGCCGATTGGTCCGAAAAGCCGGAGATTTTCGTCGGCGAAGCCGCGAAGTGGCAGGTGTTCGAGCAGGCAGACGCTGCGCTCGCGGCATCCGGCACCGTGCTGCTCGAACTGGCGCTCACCGGCATCCCGACGATCTCCACCTACAAGACCGATGTGCTCATCCGCATGGTCCTGAACCGAATCAAGGCGTGGAGCGGCGCGCTGCCGAACCTGATCGCAGACTATCCGGTCGTGCCGGAATATTTCGACGAGTTCATCCGCCCGACGGCGCTGGCTCGCTGGATGGAGCGCCTGAGCACGGATACGCCGGAACGCGCCGCCATGCTCTCCGGCTTCGACACGATCTTCGAGCGCATGTCGACGATCGAACCGCCGGGCCTGCATGGCGCCGGCATTGTCCTCGATCTTCTCGCGAACAGAAAGCCAGTGCCGTCGCAATGACGGCGCCGGCCAGCGAACTCTAGTCGAAGCGCGCACCAGTCATCTGCTCGCTCAACGTCCATAGCCGATCGGCTGCGACCGGATCAATGGCCCAGGGCCGGACGCCGAGCAAGTCGG
>NZ_JBFUBY010000659.1:0-646 GCF_056405515.1 Polaromonas sp. P1_G2 | reverse complement strand
GCGCTCACCTTTGCCTTCGGCCCGTTCGGCGCTGACAGCCTGTTTTCAAACGAAGACATGCAGCGGCTTGGCGACAGCTGCCGGATCGCCTCTGGTGCCCCATTGCAGGATTTCTCCGGCGATGCGGCGAGAACCGTGCTGTCGGAGACGGAAATTCTCGTTACCGGCTGGGGCTGCCCACCGATCGACGACGCCGTGCTCAGCGCAGCGCCGAAGCTGAAGCTGATCGCCCATGCTGCCGGATCGGTGAAGCATCTGGTTTCGTCCGCCGTTTTCGCACGTGGTGTGCTGGTCTCCAATGCCGCCGATGCCAACGCCGTTCCGGTCGCCGAATTCACGCTTGCCGCGATCCTGCTGGCTAACAAGCAGGTGTTCAGATTCCAGCGAGATTATCTCCGGGAACGTGCGCCGGTAGCCCTTCACGCTTCCTTCGACGGCAATGCCGGCAACTGGCGCAAGCGGGTCGGCATTGTCGGCGCCTCGCGCATCGGCCGCCGCGTCATCGAACTGCTCAAACCTCATGATATCGATGTCGTGCTTCACGATCCGATGATCAACCCGGTCGAAGCCTGGGGCATGGGCGTCGAGCTCGCCTCCCTGGAAGGGCTGATTGAGACGTGCGACACCGTTTCGATCCATGCACCCC
>NZ_JBFUBY010000658.1:0-647 GCF_056405515.1 Polaromonas sp. P1_G2 | reverse complement strand
CCTGGTGCATGTGCATGGAGTCTGGCAGTTCCACTGCGCCGCCGTGCAGGCCTGGTCGATGCTGACGGGCAAGCCCTATATCGTCTCGCCGCACGGCATGCTGGAACCCTGGATCCGCTCGCGCTCGCCGAGACTCAAGGGCGCGGTGTCGGCGCTCTACCAGGACCGCTTCCTGCGCAAGACCGCCGGCTTCCACCTGCTGACCGACAAGGAGACGGGCGATGTCGCCGAATTCCTCACAGGCCAGCCAGCGAAGATCGTGCGCAATTTCGCCCAGCCCTTCGTCAGTGACGGCGAGATGCCCGGCTGGTGGAAACCGGAATTCGACAGCCGCAATGTCTACCTGTTCCTCGGCCGAATCCACGAGAAGAAGGGCTGCATGGAACTGATGGATGCCTGGGCAAGGCTTTCCGCCGAAGACCCTGGCTTCCGCGACCGTTCCCTGCTCGTCTTCTGCGGCTGGAACGATGGCATCGAAGGTTTCGAGGCCAAGGCCGCAGCACTTGGCCGTGACTTCGGCAATGCCCTGTTCGCCGGCCCGCAATATGGTCCGGACAAGAACCGCTCGATGAGCGTCACCCGCTATTTCATGCTGCCATCGAAGAGCGAAGGCTTGCCGATGGCGGTGCTGGAGGCCTGGGCGGCCG
>NZ_JBFUBY010000657.1:0-647 GCF_056405515.1 Polaromonas sp. P1_G2 | reverse complement strand
GCAGCGTCCTCATCTGGATGTTGATTACCGGCCTGTTCGGCGCCGCCTTCATCGGCATCGAGCTCTACGAATTCGGCAATCTGATCCGCGAAGGTGCCGGCCCGACACGTAGCGCCTTCCTCTCGTCCTTCTTCACCCTGGTCGGCACACACGGCCTGCACGTGACCTCCGGCATCATCTGGATGATCACGCTGATGGTCCAGGTCTCTATGCACGGCCTCAATGAAGCCAATCGCCGCCGTCTGATGTGCCTGTCGATGTTCTGGCACTTCCTCGACGTCGTCTGGATCGGCGTCTTTTCCTTCGTCTATCTTCTTGGAGTCATCGGATGAGTTCTGAAGCACCTGCACACGAGGATGCCCTCGAGGCTCATCACGCCCATAGCCACGGTCATCAGGCCGGCCACGGGACCTTCGGCAGCTACATGACCGGCTTCGTGCTGTCGGTCATCCTGACGGCCATCCCTTTCGCGCTCGTAATGGGCGGGATGATCGAGAACAAGGTGTTGCTCGCGGTCACCGTCATGCTGATCGGCGCCGTGCAGATCGTCGTCCACATGGTCTACTTCCTGCATATGAATACGAAGTCGGAAGGCGGCTGGACCTTCATGGCACTGATCTTCACGCTCGTGATCGTAGGGATCGCGC
>NZ_JBFUBY010000656.1:0-651 GCF_056405515.1 Polaromonas sp. P1_G2 | reverse complement strand
CTCGCTGCCTATCCGCTGTCGCGTTCGCAGAGCCGGCCGACGCAGATATTGATCTCGCTTTTGTCTCTGTGTCTGGCGACACCATCCTTTGTGACGATCACGCCGATCTACGAACTATTCGCAAAGATCGGTCTTCTCGATTCCTATGCCGGGATTATCCTGGCATTCACCGCGCTCAACCTGCCTTTGGCCGTATTTTTCTACACCAGCTTCATCCGGGTCATCCCTAAGGAATTGGAAGAGGCGGCAGAACTCGATGGCTGCTCGCCCTTTCAGGTTTTCTGGCACGTGATCAGACCCCTGCTCGGTCCAGCGACGGCCACCTTGTCTCTCTTCGTCATGCTCATGGTTTGGAACGACTTCATCTACCCCTTGCTGCTTCTGACCGACGACAAGAAATTCACGGTGATGATGAGCGTTTATCACTTTGTCGGAAACCATAACCTCAATCCGGAAGAGCTGTTTCCGGCCGCCGTTTTGGGCTCATTGCCGCTATTGGTTCTATTCCTCGTGTTCCAGCGGCGGATCGTCAGCGGCATTACAGCAGGAGCAGTCAAATGAGTGAACAAAGCGGGCTAGTCAACAAGACTGTCGTCGTGACCGGGGCGGGAGCCGGAATTGGCCTCGGAATAGCCCAGGCATGCGTTGAGG
>NZ_JBFUBY010000655.1:0-651 GCF_056405515.1 Polaromonas sp. P1_G2 | reverse complement strand
GCGGGTGCCAGGGCCTCCAGCGCCTCGATCAGCGGCCGCCCCACGAGCATGCGGGCCTGCCGGACCAGCAGGCCGGAGGGCGAGGACGGCTCCCTGGTCTGGAAATATTCTTCGAGCCGGACAAGCACCGCCTTTGCCTCGGCATGGCTTTTGATCTTGAGCGCCTTGGCACGCTCCGGGTCAGTCCGGAACACCGAACGGACGGCCTGCATCAGGCCCGAACGCTCTGTGGAAGCCGCATCGGCTTTCTGCTCCGCACCCGGCGCGGCACCGCCGGCCGTAGGTTTCCTTCCCTGCCCAGCGCCCAGTTTCAGGAAGGTCTCGAGAGACACCAGAACATTGTCGACTTCCGCGACATTGGGCGGTGGCGCACTCGGCGCATTGGTCGACCAAATTTCGAGGATGGTGGCAAGCGCCGCTCGGCAGCGCCCTGCATCGGCGAGGATGTTCCCAACCTCTTCACGCACCTCCTCGGTGGTCACGGCCTTCGTGACGTCGTTGAGCGCCGGGACCTCCTCGCCGGGATAGGCCATTTCGGGACGGCCGGCGATCCGGTAATGGCGGAGCATGACATAACCGAGCTTGCTGTCGTAGAACAGGCGGAGATAGTTGATCGGCGCGATCACGCGCACGGGATGGCTCAGCACGGAG
>NZ_JBFUBY010000654.1:0-655 GCF_056405515.1 Polaromonas sp. P1_G2 | reverse complement strand
CCTTGGAGCCGACGGCTGGATCGAGATGGCGCTTGAGCGAGTAGACCACGTCATCGGCGGTCAGGGCCTTGCCGTCATGGAAGGTGACGCCCTTGCGCAGCTTCACGGTCCAGGTCTTGGCGTCTTTGCTCTCGATGCTTTCGGCGAGTTCCATCTGCGGCGCGCCCGACTTGTCGAGGAAGGTCAGGCGATTGTAGAGCGAGCAGCAGCGCACATAGTCGGTCGACAGCGATGCCTTGGCGGGATCGAGCGTATCGGCGGTCGAGGAAGACCAGCCGGCCGCCTTGAAGGCACCGCCCGAGACCGGGGTCGCGGCGACCGCCTGCGAGGCGCGGCCAAGGACGATGCCGCCGGTCGAGGCTGCGACGCCACCGGCCAGCATCATCTTGAGGAGATCGCGCCGGGTCGCGCCGCGGCGGATGGCATTTTCGACCATTGCGTCGTCGGCTTTGGTCCAGTTGGTAATTTTGTCAGTCATGTCATTCCCCTTTTCCGTAGGTTTGGCGGGCTGCCCATCTTGCCTGCGGGCTTTCCCGGCCTGGGTTTAGGCTCTGGTTGTCAGGCTTTCCTTCACGGCGGCGGCAAAATCCGCCATTGAGGTAAAGTGGTAATCGGGTTTGGTGAAATTCCCGGGCTCGATCGTCCCGCCATAGCC
>NZ_JBFUBY010000653.1:0-658 GCF_056405515.1 Polaromonas sp. P1_G2 | reverse complement strand
TCAATGGCCTGCCCGTTCGGCGGTCGATCGCCGGCTGGAGGAGAGAAGCGGGCTTCAACATCAGGCAATCAGTGTCCAGACGGAAATGCCTGCCGGCGACGACCCCTATGCGCAAGCCCTGTGGAAGGCACACCAGGCGCGCATGGCCGAGCGGATCAAGGCGATCGACAGCGGTCCGCCATCGCCTGACATCGCCCGCCACGATCCCTATGCGCTCCGCGCCGCCGTGGTGCTGCTCCTGGTCGTCGGCTGGAGTTTCTCCTGGTCGAACTATGGCGGTCGGGTTGCCGATGCCTTCGATTATTCCGGACCAAAGGTGGCCGCGGCGAACACGCGCGTGGATGCCTGGGTGACTCCACCCGCCTATACCAGCGTCGCGCCGATCTATCTTTCGGGTTCCCAGGTCAGGGCGCCCGACGAGCTGATCCGGGTGCCGCAATTTTCCGAACTGACGGTGCGGATCAGCGGCGACGGGGCCGGCGATGCGGTGACTTTCACTTTGCCCGACAGCGACAAGGCCGTCGTGCTACAGCCGGAAAAGGCCGACAAGACGGCGAAGGCCGATGCCGCCGAAACCGCAACGCCCGCGACCAGCGCCAGCTATAAGCTGAAGCTTGTCCGTGACGGCAAGATTTCGGTGGGCAATACCGAATATGCC
>NZ_JBFUBY010000652.1:0-659 GCF_056405515.1 Polaromonas sp. P1_G2 | reverse complement strand
ATTCATCAGCCCTGTCGACGCCGCTGGGGCGGCAGCCGAAGACTAGTGCAACGTCTCTTCCTCGAGATCCGGCGCGGCCCACATCTTTTCGATGTTGTAGAACTCGCGGATTTCGGGACGGAAGATATGCACGATCACGTCGCCCGCATCGATCAGGATCCAATCGCCGGTTTCCAGCCCCTCGACGCGGACCGGGCCGATGGCTTCGGCCTTGAGATCGTCGATCAGGTGTTCGGCAATGGCCGTCACATGACGGTTCGAGCGCCCGGACACGACCACCATATAGTCGCCCAGCGCGGATTTACCCGTGATGTTGATGGGTGTGACATTCTCTGCTTTCGAGTCTTCGAGGCTTTCGAGGACCAGCTTGAGAGCGATGGCCGCAGCATCGTTACCGCGCTCCATGCTCCGGGAGTAGGTGTGTGGCACCACTCCTTTCGCGTGCACTGTTGTCAGAGGACTTCCTTTCTATCGAACAGAACAAGCACCGGACCGACGCAGCCCGGATAGATAAAGATAGTCATCAAACCTTAAAACTTTCAAGACACGGGTCTTAACCAATTTAAATACTTAGCTCAGGGCAGGGTGCCGTCGAGCAATTTGGGATTGCCGGCTTGCCCGACACCGGCTGCCTGCTTGATGAAAAAGCTCTTCAGTGC
>NZ_JBFUBY010000651.1:0-660 GCF_056405515.1 Polaromonas sp. P1_G2 | reverse complement strand
TAAATATCCCCTCGATCCAAGCCCCTTTTGCCGGATCGGAGACACGATTAACATGAGGTTTTTCGGGAGATCAATAAAAAGTAGATGACAGATCAAAAAAAGTTGTATTTTAGCAAATAACTATCAATGGATTCTCTCGCATAACTCAGATGAGTTATGTCAATCCGGCGCACTCCATACGTGCGGCAAATTGTCGCACAGATATAGCCCGGCTTCCAATGCAGCCGAGCGCTTGAATTTTACTGTGCCTGCGTGCTTTGGACGTCCGACGTTGTTTGATCGACAGGGTTGCTGTCGGTTTGTACACTCGTCTGGTCAGTGTTGCTGTCGGACGATGTGGTGCCATCATCCACGGGCACACTGCTGGTGTCGGTCGTCGTATCGCTTGTGGTCGTATCGCTTGCGGTCGGGTCGACAGGCAGTTGCTCAAGCACATCGACTTCTGTCGCGTCCGTCGTCCCGTCGGCATATGTCACCCTGACCACCTGACCCGGCTCAAGCCCGTCCAGCGCGACATATTCCCCAAGGTTCAATTCGGCGCCGCTCTCCAATGTCAGAATGCGCGCATTGGCATCGAGCGACACCAGCTTGCCGTCCACTGTCGCAGACAGTGCGGGAAATGCATAGGCAGCCAGGATCGTTGCGAGAACAGGGTAAAGG
>NZ_JBFUBY010000650.1:0-661 GCF_056405515.1 Polaromonas sp. P1_G2 | reverse complement strand
CGTGTGAACTGACATCGTGGAAATTGACGCCGAGCAAGGTGATCGTGTCGCCGTGGCCGAAGTCGATCAACGTGTTATGTCCGGTTGCCTCGATCGTATAGTGCTCGTCGGCGGTGATGCCGATCAGATCGTGGCCGGRGCCCTTGGCATCGAAATCGGTGATGACGTCTTTGCCGTCGCCCTTGAAGAAGAGGAACGTGTCTGCGCCGGCGCCCCCCGTCAGACGGTCATTGCCCTTGTTGCCCTGGATGTCGTCGTCGCCGAAGCCGCCGCTGATCTTGTCATTGCCCTTGAGGCCGAGCAGGCTGTCGCCGAACAGTGTGCCCTGGATCGTGTCGTTGCCTGCCAACATCTTGCTGAGCAGCGCGTCGACGCCCTTCGTGGAGTAGACCTGGAAAAGCGTTGCAGCATCATAATTCCCTTCGATGATCGCCAGCGGTTGGTCATCACTGATTTGGAACTTGATCTGCGTGATCGTGCCGGTGAGAAGCTGGCCACGGTCGTCATAGGTGAAGCCGCTGCCTTGAAAGAGCACGCCGTCGCTGGTTTCACTGTCGAGATAAAACGCTTCACGCGGAGCCTGATCTTCGGTGGCCAGGATCAGGCCAGCGTAGAAGCTCCCAAGGTCGCCGTGATCGCTCAGTGCTTCGCCATATTGGAG
>NZ_JBFUBY010000649.1:0-663 GCF_056405515.1 Polaromonas sp. P1_G2 | reverse complement strand
TGATTCCTCGATGAACGCGCTTTCAGGCACGTTGAGGGAGAGGGCGCGCGCTATCGCTGCCAATGGTTGCGACATTGTCCTTCACTGCAACGGCCAGATGGAGGAAATGCTTGAGGTGGTGGCGGAAGCCAAGCCGCTTGCGGGCAAGGCGCTGGAAAGAGCACGCCGCGTCGAGGCAGCGTTCGCTCAGGCAGACAGGCTCGATGAAGCGGCGGTGCGAAGCGAGTTCAATTCGCTGCTACCTTCGGTCTGAGGCGGACAATGGCGGCGACCGGCTCCCAGAACCCGCCTGTCGCCCCGCTCGAAAGGCTGTGGGGCGAGACGCCGGAGCGTGTCAATACCGAGGCCGAACCAGCGCTGGTGATCGATGTCGGCGGCTTCGAAGGCCCGCTGGACCTGCTGTTGCATCTCGCCCGCAACCAGAAAGTCGATCTCGCCCGTATTTCCGTGCTGGCGCTTGCCGAGCAATATCTAGCCTTCATCGAAAGCGCCCGCCGGCTGAGGCTGGAACTTGCCGCCGATTATCTCGTCATGGCGGCCTGGCTCGCCTACCTCAAGTCGCGCCTTTTGATCCCGGCGCCGCCCCGCGACGATGGCCCCTCTGGCGAGGAGATGGCGGCGACGCTGGCCTTCCGCCTAAGGCGCCTGGAGGCGATCCGCGAG
>NZ_JBFUBY010000648.1:0-664 GCF_056405515.1 Polaromonas sp. P1_G2 | reverse complement strand
CAAAAATGCTGGTCGTCATCCCCTACCCGCCGGGAGCAAAATCATGAGCAACGAGGTATTCCTCAAGAACCCAGCCGCGCTGTTCGACATCAGCGGCAAGGTGGCGATCGTGACCGGGGCCTCCGGCGCATTCGGCGCTCTGGCGTCCAAAATTCTCGCCGGCGCGGGGGCGAAGGTCGCTCTGGTGGCGGGCAATGCCGATGCTCTCGCGGAGACCGCCGATGCCTGCCAGGCGCTGGGCGGCGAAATGCTGAGCATCAATCGCAGGCCGAGCGACGAAGCCGCCTGCGACAGTATCGTCGCCGACACCGTCGAGCGCTTCGGACGGATCGATATCCTGGTCGTCGCGTCGGGCAAGAACGACGTATCGAAGATCGTCGACATGGCCCCGTCACGCTTCCTCGACGTGATGGACGCCAATGTCACGCAGTCCTGGCTGATGGCACGGGCGGCGGGCAAGCGGATGCTCGAACAGGGCGAAGGCGGCAAGGTCGTGCTGATGTCGTCGGCGCGCGGGCTGCTCGGCCATCCGGCAGGATACACCGCCTATTGCGCATCGAAATCGGCCGTGGACGGCATCACCAAGGCTCTCGGCTGCGAATGGGGCGCGAGTGGAATTACGGTGAATGCCATCGCGCCGACCGTGTTCCGCTCACCGCTGACG
>NZ_JBFUBY010000647.1:0-665 GCF_056405515.1 Polaromonas sp. P1_G2 | reverse complement strand
GCTGTTCGACCGCATCGACCATGGCATCGAACGTATAGGCGGGTGAATAGCCGACCCAGTCGAGCCAGGCGGGCGAGACCTGCATTTCCAGGAGCCTGTCGAGACTATGGTCGGGACGCAGGTTGACCATGACCCCGCTCGGCACGAAGACATGCGTGCCATATTTGTTGGAGACACCGAAATTGCCGATGGTGAAGAAGGGAACACCGTGATTGAGGCCGTCGAACACGGCCGTCGACGAGACGGTACCAAGCAGCGAGGCTTCGGCGAGTTGCATGTCGAGCGGCCGATAGTCGACCGTCAGGTTGGGGATCGACAGTTTGTCGAAATAATCGGCGGGATGATAGATCGAGGCGTGGAAGGATTTTTCGCCTTTGGCGATGCGAGGCTTGATCGCGACATCCCATTCGGGATTGGCTTCCGCCAGTTTGGCCAGCAGCGAAAACATGTGCGAGCGGTCCTTGCGGATGCCCGGCACGATGATTTGCTCGCAGAACACCATCTTGCGACGCTCGGTCACCACCCGCTCGCCCGGCTTGCCGCGGTGGAGGCCGGTCAGGACCGCCTTGGGCGCCTCCTTCTCGCGGCCGAGCAGGAACTCATCGAAAAGGATTTTGTCGCGCCGTCCGTTGAGGCCGATAATGTCGCAGCCGAGCCGCCAGAAC
>NZ_JBFUBY010000646.1:0-666 GCF_056405515.1 Polaromonas sp. P1_G2 | reverse complement strand
AGTTCGGTGATGCTGTAATATTTGTTCACGGTCGCCTGCCACGGTGTCGTAGCGGCATTGTATTGACATTGACGTAAAAGTCAATTTTCAGGGTCAGACCCTTAGGCCGAACCACCATGTGGCGATGCCGAGCAGCGACATGAAGCCGGTCATGTCGGTCACCGTGGTGACGAACACCGCCGACGACACGGCCGGGTCGGCTCCAACCCGTTCGAGGATCATCGGGATGATGATGCCGGCAATGGCGGCGGCGATCATGTTGATCATCATGGCCGACATGATGATACCGGCAATATCCCAGTCGTGGAACCAGAGCCGTGCCACCACGCCGATCAATAAGCCGAAGATAAGGCCGTTGATGATGCCGACGACGAACTCCCTGCGGATGATGCGGCCGGCATTGTGGATGTCGAGGCTTTTGGTCGCCAGCGCGCGGACGGTGATCGTCAGCGTCTGCGTGCCGGCATTGCCGCCCATGCCGGCAACGATGGGCATGAGCACGGCCAGCGCCACGATCTTCTCGATCGTCGCCTCGAAATAGGAGACGACCGAAGCCGCCAGGAAGGCGGTCAGCAGGTTGACGATCAACCAGGGCACGCGCAGCTTCGAGGTGACGGCGATCGTGTCCGACAGTTCTTCGTCGCCGACGCCGCCCATGCGCAAAAG
>NZ_JBFUBY010000645.1:0-667 GCF_056405515.1 Polaromonas sp. P1_G2 | reverse complement strand
GATCAAGGTGGCGATGTTCAGCGCGCTTGTCGTTGCTTTCCCGGTCATCGCTTCGCAGATTTATAAATTCGTTGCCCCCGGGCTCTACAAGAACGAACGCGCTGCATTCCTGCCGTTCCTGATCGCCTCGCCACTGCTGTTCATCCTTGGCGGCTGCCTGGTTTATTTCTTCTTCACGCCGATGGTGATGTGGTTCTTCCTGAAGATGCAGCAGAGCGGCGGCGAAGGGCAGGTGGCGATCCAGCTCATGCCGAAGGTGTCGGAATATCTCGACCTGATCATGATGCTGATCTTCTCCTTCGGTCTGGTCTTCCAGCTGCCTGTGGTTACCTCGCTGCTCGTCCGTGTTGAGCTCTTGACCTCCAAGACGCTCGCCAGCAAGCGCAAATATGCCATCGTGCTCGCCTTCGTTGTCGCCGCGATGTTGACGCCGCCCGATCCGATCTCGCAATGCAGCCTCGCTATACCGACCATCCTGCTCTACGAGATCGCCATCATCGCAGCCAGGATGATCGAAAAGGGCCGATCTCACCGCGAGGCGGAAGAACAGGCTTCTGCCTGACATCATCGCTCGCGCGTTTGCGGCTTGAGTTTCGGCCGGCTTCGCGCCAAAACCTTCCAAAAGCGGGAATCGTCAGGATTCCCGCATCTCCGTTCAATGGTGTTC
>NZ_JBFUBY010000644.1:0-668 GCF_056405515.1 Polaromonas sp. P1_G2 | reverse complement strand
ACGTTGAACTGGTGCACCTTGCGGAACTCGGCGGTGAGGGGCGCGGGCGCGGCCACATAGCCGACCTTCCAGCCCGTGACGTGGTAAGTCTTGCCGAAGCTGCTCACGATGAAGGCGCGCGCGGCCAGGCCCGGAAAGCGCGCCGCGCTCTGGTGGATGCGGCCCTGGGCCGCGTCGAACACCATGTGTTCATAAACTTCGTCGCTGATCAGCAACACGTCGGTGGGTGCCAGCAGGTCCTGCAGCGCGAGCATGTCGGCCTCGCTCCATACCGTGGCGCTCGGGTTGTGCGGCGAGTTGACGATGATGGCGCGCGTGCGCGGCGTGATGGCGGCGGCGATCTTGCCGAAGTCGGGACGGAAGGTGCCGGGTGTCAAAGGCACGCGAACCACCTTGCCGCCGGCCAGCTCGATGTTGGGCACATAGCTGTCGTAGCAGGGCTCCAGTACGATGACTTCGTCGCCGGGATGGACCACGGCCAGGATGACGGTGATGATGGCCTGGGTCGCGCCGGCGGTGATGGTGATCTCGCTGTTGGCGTCGTAGCGGTGGCCGTAAAGTTTGGCCACCTTGGCCGAGATGGCTTCGCGCAGCACCGGCACGCCCGTCATGGGCGGGTACTGGTTCAAGCCCTGGGTCATGGCGCCGGTGACGGCATTGACCAATTG
>NZ_JBFUBY010000643.1:0-669 GCF_056405515.1 Polaromonas sp. P1_G2 | reverse complement strand
TTTGAAAACCTTCGGCGCCATCGACATGCCGCGCAAGGCTTATGAGCGGCTGCTCGAACAGGCGATGCATTCGGGGGATGTGCCGTTCTGAAGCTAAGTATCCGTCTCGCGCAAGAGCTCCGCCATTCTGTTTGCCTATGACGCCGACAGGAAATACGAAGCACATGAGGAGGGCGACAAACTCGCGGCTTACGGGCTGGCCGGACTAATCGCGACTGCGGTGGCAGCAAAGGTCGTAGCCAAAGTCGGATTGCTTGCCATTGGGCTCGCCTTCCTCAAGGAAGGCGCGGTGATCATCGCAGTGCTCGCAGGTGCGATCTTCAAGCCCATCGCCAAGTTTTTCAAGCGCAAGCCAACTCAAGCGCCGCCATACGACTCTGTCAGAAGCTGACGCCTCCAGGCACACAGGGCAATTGCCTGCTGGCCATAGCATCAATTCACCCGGCAATCATTGCTGATTGGTGCCGTTATTGTTGTTGAGATCGTCGGTGCCGAGATCGTCCGTGCTGGGATCATCCGTGCCGACATCATTGTTGTCGCCGTTGTTCGTCCCCAACTCGTCGCTGTCATTGGTGCGGAGATCGTTGGTGGTCTTCTTCTTGTTGTCCGTGCCGGCATCGGTGCTGGCGCCGGTATCCGTGCTGGTATTTGCCTGCGGCTGCTTCTGGC
>NZ_JBFUBY010000642.1:0-674 GCF_056405515.1 Polaromonas sp. P1_G2 | reverse complement strand
CGGCATCATCATGCGCAACTCGATCATCCTCGTTGACCAGATCGACCAGGATATCGCGGCGGGCATGGATCGGTCAGAGGCGATCATCGGTGCGGCCGTTCGCCGCTTCCGGCCGATCACGCTGACGGCGCTGACGGCGGTGCTGGCGCTGATCCCGATCTCSCGCGRSGTSTTCTGGGGRCCGMTGGCCTATGCGATGATGGGTGGCATCCTGGTCGCGACCCTGCTCACCATCTTCGTGCTGCCCGCCGGCTATGCCCTGTTCTTCGGCCGCGCGCCGAAGCGCAAGGACCCGCCGGCCGAGGAGCAGAGCGACGACAAGACGATCGAAGCCGGCAATGTCTACAAGTTGCCGCTGGCAGCCGAATAGAAATCTGCCTTGATCTGGCGCATGGAGAGGCAGGCATTTTGCTCATAGGTGGAATGCCTGCCCGCGACATAAATTAACTTGACTGCATACGTCATCTTTCCATAAGTGGGCCGCAATCTTCAAGTAATGCCCACTTTGGAGGGTCACATGCCAAGCCGATTCCTGCCCCAACTGATCGCCGGCGCCTTTGCGCTGACAGCGTTCTTCCTGCCGCTCAGCGCCAGCGCCGCCGATAGCGACGGCATCCTCGTCTACAATGCCCAGCACGAGGCGCTGACCCAGGAATGGGTGGACGGTTTCACCA
>NZ_JBFUBY010000641.1:0-675 GCF_056405515.1 Polaromonas sp. P1_G2 | reverse complement strand
CTTCACGGTCGTTGATGATGCGCGAGCGGCGGACGATTTCGCCCCAGCGATTGCGAACGGTGACGATGCGGTCGCCGTTCGGCATGACGATGACTTCACGGATCTGGTCGTTGGACAGGCGGTCGTAGCGGATCTGCCGGTCGCGGGCCAAACGACGGTCGTCGTCGCCGCGGATCACCAGCCGGCCGCCGATATTGATGACGACGCGATTGCTGCGATCGTCGACCCTGCGGCCGCCGGCATCGTCATAGCCCTTGAAGCCGGGAATGCGTTCGCCTTTGTCCTGCAGCACCGGCCGGATGCGGACCTCTTCGTCGTTCTTGAAGCCGCGCTGAGCGTCCTTGTCGGACTTGGGCGCCTGGACATCCTTGTTCTCCTCGCGCAGCTGCTTGCGGCGATTGCGGTCAGTGCCGCGATTGTCGGCGTCCTTGTCGCTGTCGAGCACGGCGGCGCCGTTGTCGACCGGCAGCACGACGGTGTCAGTCGTCTTCGACGGATCGGCGGCAATGTCCTTGGCTTTCTTGACGTCGACCGGCTGGGCGTTCTTACGCGGCTTGTTGTTCTCGTCGCTCGTGGCGTTCTCGTCGGTCTGCTGCTGATCCTTCTTCTTGGTCTGGATCTTCTCGATCGAGCTGCCGGAATTGTCGGTCGGCTGCTCGGTCTGCTCCTGATCCT
>NZ_JBFUBY010000640.1:0-679 GCF_056405515.1 Polaromonas sp. P1_G2 | reverse complement strand
CCGCCGGACCGCGGATCGGACCGGGCGATCAAATATTCGATTGCACGCTCAATAATCGGCAGGCACCGGCCTGGGCACATCGGCATCTGTCGGCATTCCATCTTTGGAGTCGGCGTCGCCGTTGCCAAAGCGGGGATCTTCTTCCGGAAGAAGATCATCGCGTTCGGGAACGATATCGGAAGGAAGGATGCCAGGAATAATTGCTGGGTTAGGGTTGGGCATGATGATCTCCATTGTTGTCATGCCCAACAAACGAAAGCCCGAATGGTTCAGCGGGCTTGCACGCTTTTGCCCACTCTCGTGTGTATGCGATCGAAAGGGTTTCAGATACCCCCGTTCAGGATGGGGGACGAGGCCGTGACCCCATCCCCGATGTTCTTCACCCGAGGTAGGGTTTCGCAGTTGTCAAGACGGTATTGCTCGTTCGCTGGGTTGCTCATATGAGGTCTCTTTTCTCATCCACTTGCCAAAGCGAGAGTTACAAAAACCCGGCCGCTGGCCGGGTTTCTTCGCGGAATCCAAAGATTACAAGCGGGTATAACGATTCCGCTCTTCCGCGACCTGGGTCGGAGAATAGGGGTCCATGGAAGGATCGAAGCCGGTCCAACCCTGCTGCTCATAGGTGTTCCGGCGGTTTACTGGGTCGACCCAATTGGAATTCTTGAGGATGTTGTTGGCC
>NZ_JBFUBY010000639.1:0-686 GCF_056405515.1 Polaromonas sp. P1_G2 | reverse complement strand
GACAACGAGCGCACCGTAATCCTTATGCTCCTGCGACTGGCTGTCCCAGTAGCTCCAATCCATGCGAGTCACCTGGTCCGGCGGTCGCAACCGGGGCGCAGGATCTCGGTGGCATTCAAGACAAAAGCGCATCTCGAACGGCTCTGCCCGCATCATCAGCGGCATCTGATCGACGCGGCCGTGGCAGGCGACACAGGGCACGCCGCGCGTGACATGGATCGAATGGTTGAAATAGACATAGTCCGGCAGGCGCGAGACGCGCTGCCAGGCAAGCGGCCTGTTCTCGGCCAAGCTCAGCCGCACCGGCGCCAGCATGGCGGCATTGGTCCAGATCTGCGAATGACAGGTCATGCAGATATGCGTCGCCGGCAGGCCGGCGCGGGCGCTCGTCTCCACCGACGTGTGGCAATAGCGGCAATCGATGCCAAGCCCTGCCACGTGATGTTCATGGCTGAACGGCACCGGCTGGTCCCGAACCCAACCGACCAGCGTGCCGTAACTGGAACTGGCATAGCCGCCAATGAAGAGCATGAGCAGTGTGAGCCACACCAGGGCGACGAGAACCAAAGCCCGCAGGCGCGTATCCGCAGATGCGGTGAAGATCTGCGTCATCCCCCGGCTCTCCTTTCGTGCGTCCAAACTGCCGGTAGAAACGATTTGTTCCGTCTGTATTTGGAGCGCAGTGT
>NZ_JBFUBY010000638.1:0-687 GCF_056405515.1 Polaromonas sp. P1_G2 | reverse complement strand
AGCCACAGGTTGGCGTCATCGCCGTGGATGACGATCAGCGCCACATAGGCATTCAGCGTCAGCACCGAGGCGATCGAGAGATCGATATTGCCGCGCCCGGTCGTCACCACGAACATCTGCCCCAGACCGATCAGTGTCAGGAAGGCGGCGGAGAGGATGATGCCCGACAGGTTGGACAGGCTGAAACGGCTGGTGACGAAGGACAGGATCAGCCAGAGAATGACGACAGCCGCCGCCGACCAGATCCAGCGGTTCTGCTGCGCCCAGCCGCCAAAGTCGGAAAAGCCCTTCATGCCTTGCTCCTTCTCTCAGCCACAAGGCTCCGGAACGCGAGCAGCGCGATCAGCAGCAGGCCTTGCGTTGCGGCATTGTAGTCGCTGGAGACGTTAAGCACGCCGAGCAACGCGCCGATCAGCGACAGCGTGATCGCGCCGGCCACGACGCCGGCTGGCGAGATGATGCCGCCGATCAGGCTCGATCCGCCCATCACCACGGCTGCGACGCTGAGCAGCGTATAGGAATTGCCGGAATTGATGTCGCTCGCGGTATTGATCGCCGTCAGCGACATGCCCGCCACGCCGGCGAACAGGCCGGAAATCAGGTAGCGGATCAGCGCGTAACGCACCGGCTTCCAGCCCGACTTGACCATGGCGCCGGGATTGGCGCCGAAGCCGCGCAGGGTGACGC
>NZ_JBFUBY010000637.1:0-690 GCF_056405515.1 Polaromonas sp. P1_G2 | reverse complement strand
TGCCCGCACCCAGAACGATGACACTGCGCATTCAAAACCTGCCGCTCAAAAAATCATGAGAACGATCAATGGATGCGGACGCCCTGCCGTTCAAGCTCTTTCTGCACAGCGGCCATGTCGATATGGCCGAAATCGGCATTGTCCTTGACGCAAAGCGCCGCGGCCACGCCGGCGCCCTGCCCTGCAACGGCACAGCAGGCCATATTGCGGGTGGCCGCATGGGCAATCTTGTCGCCGCCGATAGCCCGGCCGGCGACAAGCAGGTTCTCGACGCGCTTCGGCAGCATCGAACGATAGGGAATCTGCATATAGCGGCCGGTGGTCGGCAGGATCAGCACGCCATAGCCATCGATGAATTCAGGATAGATGCCGATCGTGTCGTCGAACCGGCCCTGGTAGCGGACGTCGCCCTCCGTCATATTGTAGACCGCGTCGAGCTTGCGCGTATCGCGGATACCGATCGACATTCCGAAATTCCTCAGCCGCGCGCCCTCGCATCCCGGCGTGTAGCGACGCAATGCCTCGATCGCTAGCATGGCCTGCCTGCGGCCTTCGATCTCGAACCTCGTCATACTGTCCGGATCGGTGCCGTCGCAGCCGGCAAGGTGGACGAGGTTCATATAAGTGAGTTCGCCGGAATCATGCATCGCACCCCAGGTGCCGGCAATCGTGTTGAGGTGTTTCGGGAGA
>NZ_JBFUBY010000636.1:0-690 GCF_056405515.1 Polaromonas sp. P1_G2 | reverse complement strand
GGCCTGGACACAGAGGATCGTCATGCCGGGCTGGGCAAGCATGGCGCGCAGCCTGTCCTCCGCAGCTGCGCGCGGCAAGGGCGGATCGGCGGGATTGAGGTGATGGTAGAGAAGGAGAAGCGCATCGAGATCGTCGAGGCGCGCGGCACGGATTTCGCTCTTCATGTCAGAACCTTAGCCAGTCGGTCATGACACAGATGTGACGTCATCATTCGCTTTTGGAGCCGAACAGCTTTTTCAACATGTCGGCCATCGGGCCGGAGGTGGGGAGATTGGGCTTGTGGTTGCGTGCCTGGTGCACATGCGACTGGGTTGCCGGCTTCGGCTTCTCGGCGGCATCAGGCTTTTTCTTCTGCTCCGGCGCGTTGCCCGACAGCTTGTTCATGAACTGGCTGGCGTCGCCCTTGAACACTAGGCCGGCGTTCAGCGCGATGTCATCGAGCAGCGGTTCGAGCCAGCTAAGGTCGGCCTTGGAGAAATCGCCGAGCACATGGCCGTGGACCAATTCCTTGACACCGGGATGGCCGATGCCGAGGCGAACGCGGCGATAGTCGCGGCCGCAATGCGCGTCTATGGATTTGAGACCATTGTGGCCGCCATTGCCGCCGCCGACCTTGACGCGCACCTTGCCGGCCGGCAGGTCGAGCTCATCATGGAAGACGGTGATGTCGGCCTGTGTCAGCTTATAGA
>NZ_JBFUBY010000635.1:0-692 GCF_056405515.1 Polaromonas sp. P1_G2 | reverse complement strand
GGGTGGAGCATTTTCAAAACTGAAGAGCTCGATCTGCGCATCGCCGCTCCTGAGATCGCATTTCCATGACCGGCGCACTTCGCGGAAATTTTCGGCGAGGATCTCGAAACCAAGGACGTCACAGTAGAAGCGCTTCGACGTCTCGTAGTCGCCGCAGATGATGGCGATGTGGTGGATTTTGTTGAACATGACTTTTCCGATGTTGGTTGACTGTCAGCGTTCCCTTACGGCCCGCGCCGTTTCTGCAATCCGCAAAAACTCCCGCGCCGCCAGCGGCAGCGACGAACCGCGGCGCCACACCAGCCCCACCTGCACCACAGGCAGCGAGCCCGATACGTCGCGGCTTTCAATCCTGTCACCTTCCAGTGACCAAGGGCGATAGACGAGGTCCGGCAACAGCGCGATGCCGGCGCCGGTGGCGACCAGGCTGCGCACTGCTTCGACCGAGCGTGTGCGAAAGGCGACATGCGGCTTGGCGCCGAGCGCGGTCAACAGTTTGCCGGTATTCTCCTCGATCTCGTCCACGGTGAGCATGATCAGCGGTTCCTGCGTGATGTCTTTCACCGAGATGATATCGGCGCTGCCGAGCTTGTGGCCCATGGGCAGCCAGAGGCGATAGGGCGAGGTTTCGATGATCTCGGCCTGCAGCGCCATGCGGTCGCGCAGGTTGGAGATCGTCATCACGGCAATGT
>NZ_JBFUBY010000634.1:0-692 GCF_056405515.1 Polaromonas sp. P1_G2 | reverse complement strand
GCATGACACTGACCATGGCGCTGTCGATCATCGTCATGCGCAAGAATCCCGGCATGTCGGCGACGGCTTCGGCCTGCCTCGGCGCCTTCTTCTCCATCTTCGTCTGTTGGCCATTCGGCAAGCCGCTGGATGTCACCGGCGTGCAGGTCGTCCAGATGGCGCTTTTCGGCATCGTCAATTCCGCCATGGGTCTTGCCTTCTTTGCCTGGGGTTCGCGCAAGATCCCGGCAGTCGAGACGGCACTGATCGGCGCACTCGACACGCCGCTTGCACCGCTCTGGGTCTGGGCCGCCTTCGGCGAAACACCGGGCAGGACTACACTGATCGGCGGCGGCATCGTCTTCATCGCCGTCATCGGTCATATCGTCGCCAGCCAGCGGTCGCATCCGGCAATTGATTCGGCTTCAGCGGAAACAGCGTAGAAACAGCATGGATGCACGCCGCGAACACCAGATCGGACTTTTCTTTGTCATAGCAGCTGCCATCACCTGGAGCAGCGCCGGCTTCTTTACCCGGCTGATGAATCTCGACTATCCGACAATGATTGCCGGCCGCGGCATCTTTGGCGCCATCGGCATGCTGGTTCTGATCATCGTGATGGACCCACGCGGCTGGCGGAACCAGTTCCGCCGCATGGGCTGGGCCGATCTCGTCTATGTGCTTAATTATGTCTTCGGCACGACCTGCTACAT
>NZ_JBFUBY010000633.1:0-693 GCF_056405515.1 Polaromonas sp. P1_G2 | reverse complement strand
GCCTTATCGACCGCATTCTGCAGGTTCGGGAAGATGCCACCGACCACGCCGACGCGACGTAAAACGAGCTCGGCGCAATCCGACGCGACCGCTACTTCGCGAACGCACGTCATGCGCGGGGGTTTCGATCGAACCTCACTGCATTCACCGGTCTTGAGTGGAATCGAACCGTCGGCCCCTCTCTTGATTTAGATAAGGTTCTGATCCGTCTCCCAGTTTAGTTGCATAGGGTCTAGTAGCTGCCAAACATGGTCTGACCGTCRCGAAATGCCCCTAGCTCAATGTGGGTACGAGACCCTTTGCCCTTCGTCACATACGGCCTCTTGACATGTGAGGTAGAGGGCAGTTCCTCGGTTACCGGATACAGTCCAAGGTACTCCTGCCCAGTGAAGCCGCTCGAGTCTGACGCAACCAGAGGCATCACTGTTGATTGCCACTGAGAACTGACCCAGTTTGACGGGATATTTCCATCTGTCCCGGATCAGCATCCTTGAGACAGAACTGGTTTGATTGAGAAGAGAGGATTTTCGGCTCATCGTAGCTCATTCAAAGGAAGCGAAGATGAGACAAAAATCCGGGCCGCAGGCATCGTCGGCCTAGAAGACGATCAAAGACATCCGCCGCGCCACGCACAAGCACCACTCGGCGAGGGATAAATTCCGCATCGTGCTAGAAGGGCTGCGGGGCGAAGAC
>NZ_JBFUBY010000632.1:0-695 GCF_056405515.1 Polaromonas sp. P1_G2 | reverse complement strand
GCTTTCGAGTGCATCCTTGGGGATGGCGATGCGGACCGGCACTCGCTGGATCACCTTGGTGAAGTTGCCCGTGGCATTTTCCGGCGGCAGCAGCGAGAAGACCGAGCCGGAGGCCGGCGCGATCGATTCGACCGTGCCGCGCAACGGATGGCCGTTCAGGGCATCGACGGTGATATCGACTTCGGCGCCGGGCTTGATGCCTTCGAGCTGCGTTTCCTTGAAGTTCGCGTCGATATAGAGATCATCGACGGGGACAAGCGAGGCAAGGCGCTGGCCGGGCGAAACGAGGTCGCCATCCTGTACGGCGAAATTGCCGATCACGCCATTGATCGGCGATTTGATGAGCGTGAACGACAGGTCGCGCTCGGCCTTGTCCTTGGCGACCTGCAGCGACTTGATCTGGCTTTCGGCCTCGGCGCGCTGGGCGGTCACGACGTCGATATTGGCCTGGGCGGAAGCGATCGACGAGTCGGCGCCGACGAGGTTCGCCTTGGCCTGGTCGAAGGCGACGCGGGCATTGTCGAGATCGGCGCGGGTGCCGGCCTTCTTGGTGGCCAGGTCTTCCTGCCGGTCGAGTGTGATCTGGGCGCCGCGCAGCGTGGCTTCCAGCGCCGTCTTCTGCGCTTCGGCCTGGGTCACCGCCGTCTTGGCGGCGTTGATCTGGGAGTCGAAGCGCTTGAGCGTCACCATCTGGG
>NZ_JBFUBY010000631.1:0-696 GCF_056405515.1 Polaromonas sp. P1_G2 | reverse complement strand
TTATACTGGTTTGGCTCCTCGTTCGTGATAAGCCCCACCTGACGAGGACCTGCCCAATTCTCGGCCACCAATCGCTCATAGATCGGCAAGCTGACTACACTTACAGTGATATCCATCTCATCGCCCCAAAATCCGACGAAATTTCCCTTGGTGTCGTGGCTCATGCCCTCGCGGGAGGTATCCCTAATCCCCAACGACATCTTTCTTCTGAGTCTGGTTGTACCTGGCCATGGCGACAGAACGCGGATTTCGAGAGTATCTTTAAATGCGTTTCAAGCCCCGGCTTGCGCGGGGCAACCCAATCTTGCGCATGCCGGCCGCACCTTCAATAGTCAGGCACTGCATGGCCGGCAAAGGTCCTTGTTTTTTGAAAATGCCAAGCGCTAGTTTTTGAGCTGAGCGACCGCGAGCAGCGTGTCGGCGCTGATGCCGGCCGAGGACGAACCGCCGAACAGCGACAGGACCGGGTCCTGCGTGGTGTCGTTGGCCACATCGTACATGGCGGTGAAGCGGGAGATGAACTGCTTGAGCTTATCGGGATCCTGCAGATCATCGAGCTTGAGGTATTTGTCGACCAGAGCCTTCTGCTTATCGACGTCCATGGAGGACATTTCTGCGGGCAGGTCGAATGTGGTGCGGAAGACTTCGAGCAATGCGGTGTCGCCGAGGACGTCGTAACCCGAATTGAGCGTCGGC
>NZ_JBFUBY010000630.1:0-697 GCF_056405515.1 Polaromonas sp. P1_G2 | reverse complement strand
GGTACCTTTCGCATTGGCTGTCGGCAGCACATAGGTGTCGTTGGCGCCGTTGTGATCGGTGTTGGCCCCATACATGCCCTGCATCGCGGCGATGTCGAGCGCCATCGGACTGGCGGCCCCGCCATAATCGAGCGGGTAGGCGCTTCCAAAGGCCTGAGCAAAGCTTCGGTTATAGGCCATGATCGAATCCACACTTTGGTTGAGGCTGAACGCGCCCAACTGACCAAAGGGATCGGTGGTGCCAGGCAGGGCCGCTGAGCCGCCGCCATTGTCGAAAGGATGGGCCAGCCCCATGCCGTGGCCGATCTCATGGATAAGCGTCAGAAAGCCGTCGCCGCCCGGCTGCAGGTTGGTCCATTCGGTCGTATCGGCATTGTATACTCCGGCTCCGTCAATCTGATAGCTGGTGCTTCCGAGGGTCGCCGTCCCACCATCCACATCCCAATGCGCGAGCTCGTTACCGCTGAAAGCTGACGCTGGCGCCTTGAACATGAAGAAATTGGCTTGGCTGGGGTCCGAGACCTGGGTGAAATGGACGTTGGCGACATCGCTCCACGTGCCATAGGCCTTCATCGCCGCATTGATCTCGTCCTGGGTCCAGGCCTTCGCGGTAAAATTTTCGCCAGCTGGAGCGGTGACGGTGCCATCGCCGACAAAGAAGACCTTGATGTTCTTCGGCGAGGTGACGTTCCATTCC
>NZ_JBFUBY010000629.1:0-698 GCF_056405515.1 Polaromonas sp. P1_G2 | reverse complement strand
CTGGATGCACTCAACGAGCAGATCCACGCTTACGAGGCCCGCAGCGCCCGCTATGACGAACGCATCGTCCTGCGCCTCGCCGCGGAACTTTTCGCCCGCACCCGCGCGGGCGACGCGTCCGCCGCACTCGGCCTGGGTGAGCCGTTCGAAACGGCGTTGGCCAAGGCACGGCTGATCTCGCTCGGCGCACGGCTGAGGCAGGAGGGCACGGATATCCGCGCCTCGGTCCTGCTGGCCGACACCGATACCGGCGCGACCATGCTGATGGAAAAGCTGTTCTCGCCGCAGCCCACCGACAGGGAAGCCTTCCACACATCCGTGGTCCGCCGCCAGATGGCGCCGGCCATCGCACTCACCGGCATCGGCCGCGGCCAGCTTCTGACCAGCGTCGCCCGCCGTCGCGCCGACGGCCTGCTGGCGCTCGGCAGCGGCACGGGCGGACGGACGCAGATCATGCCGCGCGACGCCCTCTTCGCCTTCCGCCCGCCATTGGCAGCGGTGAACGTCGACGCACTCAAACAGGCTTTCGCTGAGCGCCCGATCTCGCTCATCCGGCCGCGAAAGCAGGTCGAGGACGTGCATGTCTTCGACGTCGAAGACGTCGCCGGCCAATCCTGGTCGCCGGGCGACCAGTTCTGGCAAGCCACGGTGAAACTCAAGGGCGATGGCGGCATGCTGCATCTCGAACGCAGCTACGA
>NZ_JBFUBY010000628.1:0-699 GCF_056405515.1 Polaromonas sp. P1_G2 | reverse complement strand
TGATTCCTCCGCAAGCTGGCGTGCCAGGAACGCGCGCTCTTCGGCGCGGTCTCGCACGCGCGGCAGGGGTCCGCGCGGTGCCGCTTCGCCATATTCGCGCAAACGCGGGTGAACCTTGAGCGGCGCAGCGTCAGCCCATGAGATGCTGGCCGGCAGCTCGGTTTCCGCATCGGCGTTAAGCGAGAAATGCCGCGCCGGATTGAGAGCGAAGGCAGCCCGCCCGAGCCGGTGTGCCTCGCCGTCGTCTGCGCAGGCGGCAAACCAGCCGGCAAGCAGGCGGAAGTCGGCAGAGCGGTCGCTACGGCCGCTGCGCCGTTCGTTGAGCGCTGCGATCGCAGCCAGAAGCTGCGGGATGGCCGACCGCGCCCGCGCTCGCAGCAGCTCTGCTTGAGGCGGCTCGTGGCCGGTGCTGAGGAACCAGCCACGCAGACCCTTCCAGCGTTCTCGCCAGGCTTGTAGGTAGGCTTCCCGCGACATGGCCTGATCCTGCGCTCCACCGGGAGCCGCGTCGCGAGATTCGCGTTCGGCCACCTGTCCAAGCAGGCCGTCTACATCTGGCTCCAAAGCCTGGACGAGGCGCGCGATCGTGTCGGAACGGCGCACCAGATCGCCCATGAAACGTTCCAGGTAATCGATCAACCGCTTCTTGTAGGTTGCAACCGCCCCCGCCTCGGCCTGCTGCAGCTCGATGCTGCGGGC
>NZ_JBFUBY010000627.1:0-702 GCF_056405515.1 Polaromonas sp. P1_G2 | reverse complement strand
GTCGATGGTGACATAGATCTCGTCGGGCGTCTTGTCGCCTTCCGTCTTGATGTTGAGGTAATAAATGCCCTTCACCGGAATTGTGATCTTCATCTGGTAGCTTCTGTCGGCTTCGTTCCAGTAGCCGTCCTCGTCGGTACCGTCCTCGTGCCAGAGTTCCTTGCCGAAGGAAAACAGATAGCCCTTGTTGGCGTCCAGAACCTCGCCCTCGACGAAATTCCAGCTGTTGACCGGCAGGCTGGCATCGATGCCGACCTGCAGAACCTGGCTGTCGCTGGTGACCCCGATCGGGCCGACAATGGCATAGCTCAGCATCGGATATTGTTCGCCGGGCTCGACGGCATCGTCGTCGCTGGCCGGCGTGTCCGACTTGCCGGCCACGATGTCGCCCGGCCGGGAAGGTGCCTCCTGGCGTGTGACATTGCTGTGGAAGACGGATTCCGCATCGAAGCTCAGCACGAAAGCGGTCAGCAGGCTGAGCAACCCGAAGGCGATGAACACATAGGCCACCTTGGTATAGTCCACGCTTTCGCGCGAGGGAGGACCGGGCGGCTGCGGATCGGGCTGCGGCGGATCCGCATTCTGTGCTTTTCGGCCGAAGCTTGGTTTGCTCATCGTCATCGGCTTCAGATCAGGAAGGCCAGCACGACAGCGAAGGCGATGGCTGTCGTGGCTTCGAGAATGCCGGCGCCGACATTACGG
>NZ_JBFUBY010000626.1:0-705 GCF_056405515.1 Polaromonas sp. P1_G2 | reverse complement strand
CGGAGGCGGAATTCGTCAAGGCGGACGTGCGTCATGAGGACGAGGTGAGGGCGCTTGTCGACAGGACCGTGACCCGATTCGGACGGCTTGATGTCGCCGTCAACAATGCCGGCACCGAGGGGCAGATCGGGCCGATCACCGACCAGACCGCGGACAGCATTGMCGAAACCTTCGACACCAATGTCGTTGGCACGGTGCTTGGCATGAAACATCAGATCAATGCGATGAAGGCCAATGGCGGTGGCAGCATTATCAACGTCTCGTCGCTGCTCGGCCACCGCGCCGCCGCCTATACCTCCATCTACACCGCCAGCAAGCACGCCGTGGAAGGCCTGACCAAGGCCGCGGCGCTCGAGCTTGCCGAGGCAGGCATTCGCGTCAACGCCGTGGCGCCGGGGGCGACGGAGACGGGAATGCTGAACCGGTTTGCCGGCAGCGACGAGGTCAAGGCATCCTTGGCGGCGAGCATCCCGATGAAGCGGATCGGCCATGCCGACGAAGTCGCCAATGTCATCGTTTTCCTCGGTTCCAACAAGTCGACTTTCGTCACCGGCCAGATCTACAGCGCCGACGGCGGCAAGAATGCCGGCTGACCAGAGTGTGAAGTGCGGGCGCGCCCTTGTGGCCAGCCGCTGACGGTCAAGGAGGTCGGGCGCACGACGCCCGGCCTCATTCCTGCTCCCGCCAGATTCGGCGCAGCATGTC
>NZ_JBFUBY010000625.1:0-705 GCF_056405515.1 Polaromonas sp. P1_G2 | reverse complement strand
GCTTCAAGCGTCTTGATCGTATCACGCTGCTGCGACACCTCACCGATATAGCTGCCGATCTTCGTGGTATCGAGGTTGAGGATGGAGTCCTTCTCGGCGCGGATCGAGCGCATGACTGCATCCGACAAGTCGCCTGAATCGCGCAGGTTGGCGACCGGACCGGCGACCATCAGCGAAATATCGGTGTTCAGCGAAGAGAGATTGAAGATCGACAGGGCTGCCATCGCGCAAGTGAGAAGCACGATGAAGCCGAATACCAGGCCGAGTTTCAGTTTAATTGTGAAGCGCATTGTCGCTATGCCCCTTAGTCCAAACGGCCCGTGGCCGCCGCTGTTCGTGATCGCGCCGAAGCGCGGTTGGTTGCTGAAGGTCGGCGGCTAGCCGCCCATCCTCGTCTGTTGCGTCATGCGCTTTCCCTGAATTCGCTATCGCCGGCGTCAGGCCCACCCTGGCTGAGATCGAGTGCGAAGCCCTTCAGGCGCGCCTGCTGATGGGCGACGGAGTTTTCTCTTCTCGCCGGTTGTGCGGGCTGTGCCATATGAGCCTTGGCCGCCTGGGGGCGTGACTGCTGTTGCTTGCCGTAGGAGTGTTGCGGGGCTTGCCGGCCGGGGGCCGAGTTTTCGACCTTGAAGAAGGCGATCGAGGTCTGCAGCTCCTCGGACTGGGCTGCGAGCTCCTCCGAGGTCGCGGCCATTTCCTCGGACG
>NZ_JBFUBY010000624.1:0-710 GCF_056405515.1 Polaromonas sp. P1_G2 | reverse complement strand
ACTGTGATGACCGCTACCCCATTTTTTTCGCCGGCCGTCGTGTTGTCAAACGTGAGTAGCTTCGGCGTCTCGCACAAGCCCTGCCCATTAGAAATTCGCCGATATCCCTAACCCGGAAACGTTTTTAGCATTTCCTTCCCTGCCAGATTGAAGACCTGGTAACGGGGCAATTCTAACAGAGGGTCGCCCGGCTTCACTCGATCCCCCCGCGTCGTGCAGGCGAATTCCAAGCCGGCTTCGGCGGCAATCGCAGGGGTTTCCGGCCCATAGCTTCCATAGGGATAGGCGAAAGATCTTATGTTCCGGCCGATCAACCGCGCGCATTCCTCGACGCTTCCGTCGATTTCCTGCCCTTGCACTGCCGGAGCACAGCCCGCCAGTGCAGGGTGGGTGACGGTGTGTGCGCCGAGTTCAATCAGGGGCTGGCCAGCGAGCCAGTTCAGCTGCTGCAAGCTCAAGGCGGCACCGCTCGCCGGAGCCTGTTCCGGCACCCCTGATTGCGCATGAAGTTCGGCCATCGCGCTTTCGCGGTCGGTATTGTCGAGCGACTTCAGATATGTCCAGATTCCGATATAGGCACGCTGCCGCGCCGTCCATTCTCCGCCGGATGCGCGCCAGCTTCTTCGTTGAAGGTCGGAGTCCCGTGCTCCCAGGGCCCATTCCCGCCGTTCCGGCGAGGTGATGCGGATCGCAACATCGCGATGCTGCAT
>NZ_JBFUBY010000623.1:0-712 GCF_056405515.1 Polaromonas sp. P1_G2 | reverse complement strand
TCTCTGCACCGCCATCCGCGCCACCCAGGGCCAGGGCGTCATGCCCGATGGCACCAGCCGCTTCTCGATCGGCAAGGACAAGATCCACCACTATATGGGTTGCTCGACCTTCGCCAGCCGCTTCTCGATCGGCAAGGACAAGATGGCCAAGGTGCGCGAGGATGCCCCCTTCGACAAGATCTGCTATATCGGCTGCGGCGTCACCACCGGCATCGGTGCGGTGATCAACACCGCCAAGGTGGAGATCGGCGCCACCGCGGTGGTCTTCGGCCTCGGCGGCATCGGCCTCAAYGTCATCCAGGGCCTSAAGCTCGCSGGTGCCGACATGATCATCGGCGTCGAYCTCAACAAYGACAAGAAGGTCTGGGGCGAACGYTTCGGCATGACGCATTTCGTCAAYCCGAAGGARGTCGACGGCGACATCGTTCCCTATCTGGTCAACATGACCAAGCGCGGGGCCGACCAGATCGGCGGTGCCGACTACTCCTTCGACTGCACCGGCAACACCAAGGTGATGCGCCAGGCGCTCGAAGCCAGCCACCGCGGCTGGGGCAAGTCGGTGGTGATCGGCGTCGCCGGCGCCGGCCAGGAAATCTCCACTCGCCCATTTCAGCTGGTCACGGGCCGTACCTGGATGGGCACCGCCTTCGGTATCTCCACTCGCCCATTTCAGCTGGTCACGGGCCGTACCTGGATGGGCACCGCCTTCGGT
>NZ_JBFUBY010000622.1:0-712 GCF_056405515.1 Polaromonas sp. P1_G2 | reverse complement strand
CCGATGATTCCTCGAGCCGAATGGGACCGCGCGCCCTATAATCGCTGGAGCTTTCTCAATGTCCGCGACCTCGTACCGACGACCGAGGTCTGGCGTGGCGCGGAGCCTGCTTCGGTCTTGCCGCAAGCGCATCAGGAGATAGGCGGCCTGGGCTTCCCCCACGACGGCAGAGCCTGGACGATCGCCGAATTCCTCGACGAGACCTTCACCGACGGTTTTCTCGTCTTGCACAAGGGCAGGATCGTTTCCGAAACCTATCTGAACGGCATGCGGCCGCACACGCTGCATCTGTCGCAATCGGTTGGCAAGTCGGTGACGGGCGCGGTCGCCGGCATTCTCATCCATCGCGGCCTTGTCGATCCCGCAGCACCGGTGACGCATTATCTGCCGGAACTGGACGCGACGGCTTATCGCGGTGCCACCGTGCAGCAGGTGCTCGACATGACCACCGGCGTGATCTTCGACGAGACTTACACAGCAGTCGATTCGCACTGTGCCTGGCTCGACGCCGCCTGCGGCTGGAAGGAGCGCAAGGGCGATCATTGGCCCGAAACAGTGTGGCAGCTCATCCTGTCGCTCGAGGAGAGCGAGCGGCCGCACGGAGCGCTGTTCCAATACCGATCGATCGAGACCGACGTTCTGGCCTTCATCCTGCAGCGCGTGTCGGGCAAGCCGTTGGCCGAACTCGTCAGCGAGGAACTCTGGATTCCGC
>NZ_JBFUBY010000621.1:0-715 GCF_056405515.1 Polaromonas sp. P1_G2 | reverse complement strand
GACTATTGTCAGCAATGGACGTGGCATGGGCCGTGATCCAGCTCAGCACGGCCTGCGAGTCTGCTGCCGGGATGGGAAAGAAGGCGTTGAGGATATAGCCGGCCGCGATAGCGCAACCGAGCGACAATACCGGCGACCAGGCGAACCAATTGCACCAGACCGAAAGCGGCGCGACGAATTTCGAGTAGCGCAGCCATGCTGTCGCGCCGTAGACCGAGGCGCCGCCTGATTTGTTGCCGAACATTCCGGCGATTTCCGCATAGGTAAAGGATTGCAGAAATCCCATGATCATCGAGATGATCCAGACGACGAAGGCGAGCTTGCCGGTTGTACCGGCGATGCCGCCGATGGAGAAAAGAACAAGCGGCGGCACGCCCGCGGCCACCCAGAACGCGCCCTTCCAATCAAGCGCGCGTATAAGCTTACCTTCTGTACCAGCGGGAACGCCGGCATCCACAATATCCGTCATTGGTGAAGTTCCCCATTTTGTTCCGGACGTTTTCTCGTCTTATTCCCTGAACGTGCTCCCCGAATATTCCGGGCTTGCCGGCCATTTTCACCTGCCGCGTCTACGCGCGATTCCAACCGGTGCGCCCTTTATGCATAGTCAAGATATTTTCTTTTTAGTCAACATCCCTTTACTTTTCCGCACCGTTTTGTCAGCATGATTTTGGTGTTCTGCCGTGTGTCGTTCCCGAGAGGCTCATTGTGAGAG
>NZ_JBFUBY010000620.1:0-717 GCF_056405515.1 Polaromonas sp. P1_G2 | reverse complement strand
CCGTCACGCACGATCGCGCCGCCGACACCAAGGTCGAATTTATAGAGTACGAAGTCTTTTTCGCCGACCGCGGCCCCCCAGGTCATTTCGGCCAGCGCGCCGCAATGGCTTTCATTCTCGGCATGCAGGGGGCAGCCGATGCGGCTTGAAAAAATCTCCGCGAGATCGACGCCGCCCCAGGTCGGCAGGACGTCGCCGTTGAGCACTTTGCCATCATAACTGAGCGGTGCGGAGATCGCGAGACCGACGCCGAGGAGATCGCTGATCGTCAGGCCGAGGGAGGCACATTGGGCCGTCAGGCTGGCTTTCACCTGATCGGCGGCTTCCTCCGGCGTATAATCGCGCCGGATCGGAATCCACACGTCCGACAGCACGGCATGTGTCAGGTCGCAAATGACGATGCGGATTTCGCCGAGCCCGAGCAGCACGCCGGCGCAGCGGCCCGACGCGGGATTGAGTGACAGCAATTGCGACGGGCGGCCAAAGCCGTTGGCCTTGACTTCGACGTCGATGACGATGTCGGCGTCGCGCAATTCGCTGACCACAGTGGACACCGTGGAGCGACCCAGGCCGGTCGGCCGGACGAGCTGACCTGCCGTCGCAGCCCCGAGGGCGGCCAGCCCCCGCACAAGGCGGCCGGCCGGTGAATCCTGGTCAAGAAAGAGATTGTTGATGTTCTGCATCGGCCTGCCTCTCTCCCATCCTTTTTGCTCCTGC
>NZ_JBFUBY010000619.1:0-718 GCF_056405515.1 Polaromonas sp. P1_G2 | reverse complement strand
CGCGATCGCCTGGCCGTCCGGCGTGGTGCGGAAGCCATCCGCGCCCTTCTTGTAGCCGGCATCGTCGAGGATCTTGTTGGCCTTGTCGACGTCATAGCCCATCCACTGGTCCTTGTCGCCTTCGGCTGCCTTGTTGCGCCAGGCTTCGAAGCGCGGCGGCAGGCCGCTCGCATGCAGGTTGACGACCGGATAGCCGAAGCCGGCAACATCGACCATCGCAGTGCGGTCCATCGCCAGGCTGAAGGCGTGGCGGAAGTTGATGTCGTTGAACGCCTTGGCGTCGGCGCCATTCTTGCTCTTCAGGTTCATCTGGAAAGCGACGGTTTCCGCCGGCGGCTGCCAATAGCCGTTATGGGCAGGGTCGAGCCCGACATAGGTCTTGTCGATCTGGGGCAGGAAGGAGCCGATCCAGTCCATCGTGCCTTCCGGCAATAGCGCCAGCATCTGGTCGTTACCGGAGATCTGCGGCAGCTTCAGGCAATCGATATGGAGATCGTTGGCATCCCAGTAATTGGGATTGCGGCACTGTTCATAGACCTGCGGGGTGAAGCGGCGGATTTCGGTCATCGGTCCGGAGCCGACGGGGTTTTCGTTCTTGAACGCCACCGGATCCTTGACGTCCTTCCAGATATGTTCAGGCACCACGGGAAGATCGGCGATCGACTCGGGGAACTGGGTGTCGACATCTTTCAGGTTGATCTTGACCTCGTTCGACGAG
>NZ_JBFUBY010000618.1:0-724 GCF_056405515.1 Polaromonas sp. P1_G2 | reverse complement strand
GGTTGTGGGTGACGTGTCGCGCCTGGACGATCTGGACCGGCTCTATGCCGTGGTGAAAGAGAAACATGGTCACATCGACATTCTCTTCGCGAACGCCGGCGCGGGGACAATCGCACCGCTCGCGGCGGCAACCGAGGCACATTTTGACCAGACCTTCGATGTGAACGTGAAGGGTCTGTTCTTTACGGTGCAGAAGGCCCTTGCCCTCTTCAAAGACGGCGGATCGATCATTCTGAACTCTTCGGTCTCGAATGTGATGGGGCTGCCAGCGTTCAGCGCCTACGCAGCAAGCAAGGCGGCTGTTCGCAGCTTCTCACGGTCTTGGACCATGGAGCTGAAGGACCGCAATATCCGCGTCAATACGATGAGCCCTGGCGCGATCGAGACTCCTGCCCTGGCGACAACGACCGGCCTTACCGCTGAGCAAGCCGAGCAGGCGGTCGCCCAGTTTGCTGCACAGATCCCAATGGGTCGCAGGGGCAAGCCAGAGGAAATCGCGGCTGCCCTCACGTTCCTCGCCTCCGATGAAAGCTCTTACATCACCGGCATAGATCTCGCCGTAGATGGTGGTTGGGCCCAGGTCTGACCCCCGGCATCCCACGATCGGAGAAACATCATGAGCTACGCAATTATCGGCTTCGGCAATATCGGCAAGGCCCTGGCCAGGGCATTTGCCCGAAGCGGCATCGAGGTGTCCGTTGCCACCACGCGCGACCCGGAAAGC
>NZ_JBFUBY010000617.1:0-726 GCF_056405515.1 Polaromonas sp. P1_G2 | reverse complement strand
AGCGTACGCAACGCATGGTGGGGCTTACTATGTTGGTGATTCGGTTAAGTTACTTAGCTCGGATGCGTTTAAGAAAGTTAAGGGAAAAGTTCAACTTCTTTTAACTTCACCACCCTATCCCCTGAATGACAAAAAGAGCTATGGCAACTTAAAAGGCGACGACTACTTAAAGTGGTTCACGGAGTTAGCGCCCGTTTTTTCAGAAATGTTGGCGCCAAATGGTTCGATAGTCATTGAGCTCGGAAATAGCTGGGAACCTGGAAGACCTGTTCAATCGCTTTTGCATTTGGAAGCGCTTCTTGGTTTTGCTAAACATCCCACCGCTGGCCTTCGTCTTATTCAGCAATTTGTTTGCTACAACCCATCGCGTCTGCCGTCTCCGGCATCTTGGGTTACGGTTGACCGCATAAGAACGGTTGATAGCTTCACACACGTATGGTGGCTTGCGAAGTCAGATTTCCCCAAGGCTGATAACACGAAGGTCCTGAGGCCCTATAGCAATGCAATGAAGAGCCTCCTAAAAAAGGGAGCCTACAACGCAGGACGCCGGCCATCTGCACACCAAATTAGCGATACGGGTTTTCTGAAAGATCAGGGCGGCTCGATCGCGCATAACTTTTTTGAACTGGAAAGTATGCAAGATGGAAGAATCGTTCGATTGCCGAATGCCTTTTCGCTTGCAAATAATTCCTCGACAGATTTTTTTCACAAGGCTTGCAAGAAGGC
>NZ_JBFUBY010000616.1:0-728 GCF_056405515.1 Polaromonas sp. P1_G2 | reverse complement strand
CAGTTGCCGCTGGTCTGGATGCCGTGCATGTTGACGCTGGCCAGCAGGTCCATCACATCAGCCGACTTGTCCAGCGGGATCCAGTTGTACTGGACGTTCTGGCGCGTCGTGAAGTGGGCGTAACCGGTGGTCAGCTTGGAGCTGACCGACAGGCCGCTTTTGAGGTTGACGGGGCCGAGCTGGTCTTGTTTGGCCTGGGCTTCGTTGAACAGCGCGGCATTGGGTTGGTCGTATTCGCGGGCGATCTTTGCCAGCACGCGCACCTGCGCGCTGGAGAGTTCACCGTAGGGCACGGCCACGCGCAGCATGGGGRCGTAGCGCTGCACATACCAGCCGTTTTGCAGGCGCAGCGGGCGGAATTCGTCTTCGGGCAGCTTGCCCGCCTGCCAGCGGCTCAGCTGGTCGCGGTATTGGCCGGCGCGGGCCTTGACGAACTCTCGGTCAAATTCTGTGTATTGGTACATGGCTGTCGGGATTCAAACGTGGGGATTTTTATTGGGAAAAACAGTTTCAGGCGGCTCGGGTCAAGCTCAGATCGAGATCAGTTTCACGCCGGCATAGGCCAGCAGCACCGAAAGCAGTGAGCGGATCACGCGGTCCGGCGTCTTGTGCACCAGGTGCGAGCCCAGCCAGATGCCGGGCAGGGAGCCGGCCAGCAGCTTGATCAGCAACGACCAGTCGACCGACCCGATGGAGGCATGGCCCAGGCCCGCCACCAGCGTCAGCGG
>NZ_JBFUBY010000615.1:0-730 GCF_056405515.1 Polaromonas sp. P1_G2 | reverse complement strand
AGCATGAACCTCGACGGGGCGRCCRACGGCCTTSGAGAGRACCGAGTATTTGTTGTTGTCGAAACGAACCGTGCAGGTCTTCGATACCGACGCCGGAACRCAGTGAAAGCCGTCGAACGGGCCGACATAATGCACCAGGCTGCCGCGCTCTTCCTCGAACATCTGCCAGATCGTCTGCTCGGACTGTTCGGGATGGCGGTGYGMYTTGGCATAGGCGATGCATTTGTCGAGCARCCAGACATTCARCTCTTCCAAGCTTTTGACCCTGAGGCGTGGCGTGAAGAAGCGCTCACGCACSAGGCCGACCTGGTTCTCGACYTGRCCCTTCTCCCAGCCGGAWGCGGGTGTGCAGGCGACAGGCTGAACAAGATAGTGGCTGCACATCTGCAGGAAGCGCCTGTTGTATTGCCGTTCCTTGCCAACGAACACGGTCTCGACCGCCGTCTTCATGTTGTCGTAGATGCCGCGCGTGCAGGTCCCACGGAAGAAGGCAAACGCCTTGTCATGGGCGTCGAACACCATCTCCTGGCTCTCGCGCATGTAGGCCCGAACGAACATCATCCGGCTGTGGCAGAGCCGGACATGGGCGACCTTGATCGTCGTCGTCACCCCRTWGATCAGSACGATCTCGTGGCTCCAGTCRAACTGGTAGGCCTCGCCSGGYGSATAATAGAGCGGCACATAGGCTTCAGCCGTCACAGCGCCCCGGTTCTTTGACCATGTCTTGGCG
>NZ_JBFUBY010000614.1:0-733 GCF_056405515.1 Polaromonas sp. P1_G2 | reverse complement strand
ATTATACGTCGCTCAAGCTCCTGGAAAAGCGTGGCTCGGCGCTGTTTTCCGGCAAGGTCTGATGCTCAGGCTTTGAAAACATCCTTGTAGGTGTCGCGCAGCACGTTCTTCTGCACCTTGCCCATCGTGTTGCGCGGCAGGTCGGTGACGAAGGCTGTGAAGCGCGGTTGCTTGTAGCGTGCGAGCTTGTCGGCGAGGGCGGCGGCAACAGCCTTTTCGTCGATTGTGCTGCCGGGCGCGCGCACGATCACGGCGGCCACTGCCTCGCCGAGATCGGGATGCGGCAGGCCGATCACGGCGCTTTCGATGACGCCTGGCAGGTTGTCGAGTTCGGTCTCGACCTCCTTGGGATAGACGTTGAAGCCGCCGGCGATGATCAGGTCCTTGCCGCGGCCGACGATCTGCAGATAGCCGCGCTGATCGATGGTGCCGAGGTCGCCGGTGATGAAGAAGCCGTCGGGGCGGAATTCGCTCGCGGTCTTTTCCGGCATCCGCCAATAGCCCTTGAAGACATTGGGGCCGCGCACCTCGACCATACCGATCTCGCCAGCCGCGACCGGAGTGCCTGTCTCCGGATCGACGGTGCGGATCTCCGTGCCGGGCAGCGGCATGCCGACCGTACCGGCAATGCGATCGCCGTCATAAGGGTTCGAGGTGTTCATGTTGGTTTCGGTCATGCCGTAGCGTTCGAGAATGGTGTGGCCGGTCTTTTCGCGCCAGGCGTTGAATGTCT
>NZ_JBFUBY010000613.1:0-733 GCF_056405515.1 Polaromonas sp. P1_G2 | reverse complement strand
GGGCTACCCGAACGCGCCCAACATACCCTCCTTCTCTTCGGCCGTCCATGCGCCGGGGCAGGGCCGCCAGGGCCGCACGCTGTACCGCTTCAGCACCTCATAAAAAGCTTGCGCATGTCAGAATGCACCGGCAACACACAACAAGGAGCCGGGCATGCAAGGGTGGAAACTGGGATGTTGGCTTGGGGTGATGTGGGTGGCGCAGATCGCGGGCGGGCCTGCCTGGGCGCAGCAGCCCGAGCGTGTGCCGCCGCAGGTCGTCAAACTGCCCCTGCTGGTCGACGGCAARCAGTTTGAGGTCGTCACCCATGTCTACAAACCCCCCGGCGAAGGCCCGTTTCCGCTGGTGATCTTTTCCCATGGGCGGGCCCCGTCGCGCGTCGACAGGGCCAAGCTTGAATACCCGGTGCTGGTCGGGCATGCCAACTACTGGCTTCACAAGGGCGTTGCGGTGATTGCCCCGGTGCGGCCGGGTTATGGCGATACCGGCGGGATGGACCGGGAAGACTCGGGTGCGCGCTGGAACGGCAATGTCTGCAGTGGCGAGCCCGACTTCACGCGCGTGGCCAGCCGGGCCGGCCAGACGGTGGTCGCGCTGCACCAGTGGGCGCTGCAGCAGCCCTGGGTGCGCAAGGACAGGCTGCTGCTCGAAGGGCAGTCGGTGGGCGGCATGACCACGGTGTCGGTCGCCGCGCTTAACCTGCCGGGCGTTATTGGCGCCGTCAATTTCGCC
>NZ_JBFUBY010000612.1:0-741 GCF_056405515.1 Polaromonas sp. P1_G2 | reverse complement strand
CGGTGATCTTGCCTGCAAAGGCATGCGAAGCCGAAAGGCAGGCGGCAAGAGCCACGCCCGCAAAAAGAATGCGTTTCATCACGAACCTCCCCAGTGACCGCCGTCCATTGACAACGTGAGACAATTGAGTGTCAGAGTTGTCTCACGTTGTCAATTGGTGTTTTCAAGGACGTTTTGTCGCGACGTAGCTGGCTTTACATGGATGCGCGCTCGATGAAATGGCCCGCAAGGCGGAGGGTCAAGGCATCGCCCGGCCTGTCGATGGCATGCATCATCGCGCGCCGTCCCATCTCATAATAGGGCAGTTCCATGGTCGAAAGGCCCGGGCGCAGCAGGCTGGCGATCGGCTCGAGATTGTCGAAACTGGCGACGGCGACGTCACGGCCGACCCTCAGCCCCATCTCGGACAGCACCGAATAGACATCCATTGCAAGGGTATCCTGTCCGCAGAGGATGAGATCCGGCCGCTCAGGACCGGAAAACAGCCGCGGAAGGATCTGGTCGGAGATATATCTCGGCTGGTCGTCGTAGCCAGGCTTGGCGGCCGACTGGATCGAGCGCTTGACATCCAGCCCGCGGGCCGCCGCCGCCTCGATAAAGCCCTGGGCCCGCAACGAACTGGCGACAAGGTGGCCAGCCAGGTTGAGAAAGGCCGGGCGGCGGTAGCCCTTGTCGAAGATTATTGTGGCAAGATCGAAGCCAAGCTTGCGGTCATCGGGTATGACCGACGGCAGGCGCCCA
>NZ_JBFUBY010000611.1:0-744 GCF_056405515.1 Polaromonas sp. P1_G2 | reverse complement strand
AGTTGGAACATGTACGGAACAAACTGGGCTGGAATGCGTTTCATCAAGTAGCGGTTGGCATGACCAGAACCTTAGCAGAGGCAACCGCAGGAGAATTCCATGTGGCCGGGCGATAGCGACGTTTTTGACCTCTTCTCCAAAACATATACGAGTGGCGCGCAAGAGACGCTGAGTTTACAGGAATATCTGCTTGCGTGCCGCGAGTCGAAAAGAATGTATGCCACGGCGCAGGAGCGAATGGTCGAGGCCATAGGCGAGCCTCAACTGATCGATACCAGTGCCGACGAACGCCTTGGGCGGATTTTCGGCAACCGCACCATAAAGATTTATCCGAGTTTCGCAGACTTCTATGGAATGGAAGACACGATCGAGCGGATGGTGGGCTATTTCCGCTATGCGGCACAGGGACTCGAAGAGCGCAAGCAGATCCTCTATTTGCTCGGGCCGGTCGGTGGCGGCAAGTCATCGCTGGCCGAACGCCTGAAGAAGCTGATGGAGCAGCAGCCGATCTACGTGCTGGCCATCAACGGCAAGGTGAGCCCCGTCTTCGAATCACCGCTAGGCCTCTTCCACCCCGACCGAATGGCCGACCTGCTGGAAGACAAGTATGGCATTGCCAGGCGAAGGCTCACCGGTCTGATTTCGCCCTGGGCCGCGAAACGTCTCGACGAGATCGGCGGTGATATTTCCAAGTTCAGCGTCGTAAAGCTCATGCCGTCGCGTCTGCGCCAGATTGCCATCGCC
>NZ_JBFUBY010000610.1:0-744 GCF_056405515.1 Polaromonas sp. P1_G2 | reverse complement strand
GCCAAGAAGCTGCTGAAAGTTGCCAAGGAGAGCGATGCGCTGTTCATCCTGACGCACAATTACACCGGCTATCCGATGGTCCGCCAGGCGCGCGAAATGGTCAAGAACGGCGAGCTCGGCGAAATCCGCCTGGTGCAGATGGAATATCCGCAGGACTGGCTTTCCGAACCGAACGAGCAGACCGGCCAGAAGCAGGCAGCCTGGCGCACCGACCCGAAGCAATCCGGTGCCGGCGGTTCGACCGGTGATATCGGCACGCATGCCTATAACCTCGGCTGCTTCATCTCCGGCCTCGAGGCGGAAGAGCTCGCCGCCGACGTCCACACTTTCGTCGCCGGCCGCCAGCTCGACGACAATGCGCATGTGATGATGCGCTTCAAGGGCGGCGCCAAGGGCTTGCTCTGGTGCAGCCAGGTGGCTCCGGGTCACGAGAACGGCCTGAAAGTCCGCGTCTACGGCACCAAGGGTGGCCTGGAATGGGTGCAGGCCGATCCGAACTATCTCTGGTATACGGAGCTCGGCAAGCCGAAGACACTGCTCACCCGCAACGGCGCCGGCGCCGGCCCCGCCGCTGGCCGCGTCAGCCGCATCCCCTCGGGCCATCCGGAAGGCTATCTGGAAGGCTTTGCCACCATCTACACCGAAGCGGCAAAAGCGATCATCGCCAAGCGCAACGGCAAGCCGGTCGATCCGGCTGTGATCTATCCGACCGTCGAGGACGGCGTGAAGGGCGTGGCCTTCGTC
>NZ_JBFUBY010000609.1:0-747 GCF_056405515.1 Polaromonas sp. P1_G2 | reverse complement strand
CGGTTGACGATGAAAGCCGGGAAATCCTCGGCGACCGTGATCGTCTTCTCGAGCGAGGTGACGAATTGCTTGGCCGCGTTGAACGTGCCCTCATCGGTGGCGATGCCGCGCACGAGTTCGACAAGCTTCATCACCGGCACGGGGTTCATGAAGTGGATGCCCATGAAATGCTCAGGTCGGTCGGTCGCGGAGGCGAGCCGGGTGATCGACAGCGACGACGTATTGGTGGCGAGGATCGCTTCCGGCTTCAGGACCGGACAGACGGTCGAGTAGATCTTGCGCTTGGTCGCCTCGTCCTCGGTCGCCGCTTCGATCACCAGGTCGGCAGAAGCGAGGTCGTTGAGGTCGGCGGAGCCGGAAATGGCGGCAAGCGCGCTCTTGCGTTCTTCTTCCGTGATCTTGCCGTTGGCCACCTGACGGGCGAGGTTGCCGTTGATCGTGGCAAGAGCCGCTTCGATGCGCTCGGAAGACAGATCATAGAGCTGGACGCGATAGCCGGCGGCGGAGGAAACCTGGGCTATGCCACAGCCCATCTGACCCGCCCCAATCACACCGACATTCCTGATTTCGCTGCCCATGGTCTTTCCCGTGATAGATTTTTTCGATTTTTGGCGGTGAACCGCTTATCAACACATCATAGTGGCCGGGCTCGCAATTTCGCAAGCCCGGCCATTTTGATACTTCCGTTCAACAAGGATAGCCAGAGCTTTTTCGCAATTGCGAAGACCTGGTTAATCGCCTCAAAGG
>NZ_JBFUBY010000608.1:0-753 GCF_056405515.1 Polaromonas sp. P1_G2 | reverse complement strand
ACGACGCGCAGGCCGTGCAGAACGTGGAAGCGTGGCTGTTTCGCATCGCGCACAACGCGGCCATGGACTTCCTGCGGCGCAAATCGCGCGAGCAGGCGATGTTTGCCGACGAAGACGTGGACACAATCGCGGACAAGCAGGCCGAGTCCGCCGACCGCCGCCATGTGGCCACCGCGGCCTTGCGCACCTTCATGCGCCTTGCGCCCGCGCAGCGCAGCACCGTCATCCTGGCCGACGTGCTGGGTTACGCCCTCGAAGAAGCGGCCGGCGTGATGGGCACCACCGTGCCGGCCGTCAAGGCGGCGCTGCACCGCGGCCGCGCGCGCTTGCGCGAGCTGGCCGGGCAACCCGACGACGCGGCTTCGCCGCCCAGCCTGTCACCGCAAGACCAGGCCCTGCTGGCCGCCTATGCCGAGCGCTTCAACGCCAGGGACTTCGATGGCCTGCGCGAGATGCTGGGTCAGGACGTGAAGCTGGACCTGGTGGCTCGCCGCAAGCCGATGCAGGCGCGCGGTGGGGAGTACTTCACGAATTACGCAGCCAAGACGTACGGGCTGCGCATAACACCCATCAACGTGGAGGGCCGGCCAGGACTGTGGGTGGATACCGAGGAGGACGAAGGTGCAGGGGCGCCGGGGTACCTGGTGGTGCTGGAATTTGCGGAGGGGAAAGTGATGGGGATCCGGGATTTCCGGTATGCGCGATGGGTGGGAGAAAGGTTGTACTGAATTGGCATCCCGACGGGATATCAGG
>NZ_JBFUBY010000607.1:0-754 GCF_056405515.1 Polaromonas sp. P1_G2 | reverse complement strand
GGAGAAGCCGCATGAAGGCCTCCCACATCATCGACGAAGCACGGCTCGGCATCATGCTCAATGAACTGAGGCTGCCGACGATCAAGACGCTCTGGCCGCAATTTGCCGAGCAGGCCGATCGGGAAGGATGGCCCGCCGCACGCTTCCTGTCGGCCATCGCCGAACATGAACTGGCCGAACGCGCCCATCGCAGGGTCGAACGGCATCTCGCCGAGGCTCATCTGCCATCCGGCAAGACGCTTCCCAGCTTTGCCTTCGACGCCGTGCCCATGGTCTCCAAGGCTCAGGTCATGGCGATCACCGCCGGCGACAGCTGGCTCGCCAAGGGAGCCAACATCCTGCTCTTCGGACCGCCCGGCGGCGGAAAGAGCCATCTCGCCGCGGCAATCGGCCTGGCGCTGATCGAGAACGGCTGGCGCGTGCTGTTCACCCGCACCACCGATCTCGTCCAGAAACTGCAGGTCGCCCGCCGCGAACTCCAGCTCGAATCCGCCATTACAAAGCTCGACAAGTTCGATCTGCTCATCCTCGACGATCTGGCCTACGTCACCAAAGACCAAGCCGAAACCAGCGTGCTCTTCGAACTTATCTCAGCAAGATATGAGCGGCGTTCCATCATGATCACCGCCAATCAGCCTTTTGGAGAATGGAACCGCGTCTTTCCGGACCCAGCTATGACGCTCGCCGCCGTGGACCGCCTTGTTCATCACGCAACCATCTTCGAGATGAATGTCGAAAGCTACAGAAGACGATC
>NZ_JBFUBY010000606.1:0-754 GCF_056405515.1 Polaromonas sp. P1_G2 | reverse complement strand
AGAGAGAAGTTGGCCAAGGCCACCCATGCGAAAACACCCAGCGCCAACCGGCCCAGCATCCGGCCTTGCCTTGGCGACCGCCCGTGTTCAGAACGAATCAATGGGTACAAAAGCAATGACCTCTGCGGTGTTGGTGTCCAGCAGGACCGTCCAGAATGCTTTCCGCCCCACCATGGGGATATAGCCTATAGGCCCGGCCTTGCCGCTACCGCCGGAGGCCGATTTCAGTGCGGCGTCAATTTCACCCACCTGGCCCGGAAACCGTTTTTTAAGCTCCTCCAGCGGCCGGGCACGTGCCAGAACCTGCGACTTGCCTTGATCGTAACGCTGCCAGAACCCGGGACGCGCGCCCAGCGGCAATCCCGCCAAAGCCGCCAGGGTCATGTCGGAGCGCTCCTTGTCGTCCTTGAATTCGCGCACGGAGAGCAGCGTCGGCCCGCTCAGCGGTAGCGCGCCCAACCCTGCCGGCACCCGTGCCAGCTCGTCCCTGGGCACCTCGATGGCATGAACGACCCTGAACCGGTCTATTTCAAACACCAGGTGCACAGGCCGCACCACAGCAACCGCCCATAAGCCGTAGGCCAGCGCGGCGAGTTGGAATAAACCGATCACCGTCAGGTCGCGGCGCAGTACCGCGGAGCCCTTTTTAACGTTGAACACCGCCAATGTCAGCAGGGGCCCCATGACCACGTCGACGGCCACCACGATCATGAACAATTCGCGGCCGCCCGAGATTTCCCGATAAGGATAGGGG
>NZ_JBFUBY010000605.1:0-756 GCF_056405515.1 Polaromonas sp. P1_G2 | reverse complement strand
GTGCTTGTCATGGCGAGCGGGCAACTGATCTGCGAGGGCACGGCAAACGAGGTGGCGCGCGACCCGCGGGTCATCGAGGCCTATCTCGGAGGTGCGGCATGAGCGCGCCGGTGCTTCAGGTCAACAATCTCGTCGCCGGTTACGAGCCGGGCGTGCCGATCGTGCGCGGTGCCTCGATCACCGTCAATAAGGGCGAAATCGTTGTCGTGCTCGGCCCGAACGGGGCGGGAAAATCGAGTTTCATCAAGGCGGTGGCGGGCCTGGTCCCGGTCACGGGCGGGCAAGTCCTGCTCGATGGCCTGGATATCACCACGCTGCCGGCGCACAGGATGGTGCGGATGGGCCTGGCCTTCGTGCCGCAGACGGAAAACATCTTTCCGTTGATGAGCGTCGAGGACAATCTCAAGACGGCCGGCGGGATTTTGAAGCCGAAAGAAGCGGCGGAACGGATTGGCCGGATGTATGACACGTTTCCGGATTTGAAACTGTTTCGCAGGAAGGGTGCGGGGAACCTCTCGGGCGGGCAGCGGCAGATGCTGGCCGTGGCGCGGGCGCTGATTGTCGAGCCGAAGCTTCTTGTGCTCGACGAGCCCTCGGCAGGCCTGTCGCCGATATTCGTTTCGATGGTGTTTGCGATGCTTTCCGACATCCGCAAGTCCGGCGTCACGATTTTGTTGGTGGAGCAGAATGCCAAGGCGGCACTGGCGATTGGCGACCGGGCGTATGTGCTGGTCGAGGGCAGGGATGCGCATGAAG
>NZ_JBFUBY010000604.1:0-756 GCF_056405515.1 Polaromonas sp. P1_G2 | reverse complement strand
CCCGTCACCGGCGAGTAAGAGGCCATGTCGCCGCCGGTATAGAGCGCCTTGTCGACGCCGAGCTTTTCGAGAAGTGCTGCCGTTTCGGCCGGCACATTGATCTGCTTGACTGCAATATTCATGCGAAAACTCCTGTTCTGAATGAGCTAGAAACGGATGCTGCCGAGCGGGCCGGGCGATGTGATCGCCTTCAGCCCGGCTGCCAGCGTTCTGATCGGTTGCACGGTATAGAGATCGTAATAGGCCTGGTTCTTCCGGCCGATGCCGTGTTCGGCGCTGAAGCTGCCGCCGAATGTCTCGACCGCGATTGAAAACACCCAATCGCGCAGCCGCTTTTCGAAATCCGGATCGGCGGCATCGAGTGAATCCTTGTCGATGACGAGGTTGAAATGCACGCCGCCATCGCCGATATGGCCGAAGTCGCAGACAGTCACTTGAGGAAACGTCTTCGGCACTTCCACCTTCACATGGTCGCAGAAAGCCATGATGTCGCCGCGGCGGAAAGATAGATCGAATGCGATCAATCGTCCGCTATGTTTTACGCCCTCCGACAGGGCGTGCCGCAACAACCACATTTCCGTCGGCGGGCCGATGAAGGCGTCGGCAAGCAGTCCGCTTTCATCCTCAAACATCTCGGCAAGCACGCTTTCCAGCACGGCGTCGAGCGACAGCTCGCCGTCGCGCGGCTGCCAGCTGAGCGTGATTTCGGGGAGGAGCACATAATCGGGGATTCGGCCACCCTTGTACGGATTACGG
>NZ_JBFUBY010000603.1:0-760 GCF_056405515.1 Polaromonas sp. P1_G2 | reverse complement strand
ATACATTGCCTCCGCAATTCCGCGGCCAAAACCCTCGGATCGATGTAGTGAAACAAAGACATCACAGCCACAAATCAGTCCCTTGATTTCACGGTCGCTAAGTACCTTGTCAATAAAAATGATGCGCGTATCCTGGTTGCGTACGCTGTCTATGAAGGTTCGGTATTCATGGGGGCATTTGTCCATGCCGTTCATTTTCACAACCAAGGCTACAGAACGATCGGCGCTGTTTTTGAAGGCGAGGTTGAAAGCATCAATGACCGCCCTCGGGTTCTTTCGTGCTACATGCGATGTAAAGTCGAAAAAAAATAGAAAAGTAAACGCATCCTTCGGAACCCCCAGTGCTTGTGCAACCGCAGGGTCGGCAGCTCCCGGCTCTACCACCTGTGGCATCCAGATGACGGGTACCGGGGATTTTCTTGCAATTGCCTCCTGTACGAAGCGGGATTGAGCCCAGATTTCTTGTACATAGCGGAAATTACCGACCCACCTATCGGGAAACTCTGAGAGTTCCCACATCCAACATGCTATGTTGTAGGACTTGTCGAATACCTCAGAACCGAGATAGCTGAGCGCCATGTCCATCTCATTGGCATTGAGGCAAAACAGATTCGTGCCGTGTTTTTTATTTAGGGCGGCAGCTTGCTCGTGATATGAAAAATCTTGTAGCAAGGCATTGGTCTTTGAGTGAGGCCCGAACGCATTGCATATCTTGAATGGAATATCCGACGAGCCAAGAGCCAGCGAAATAGCGCGAAGA
>NZ_JBFUBY010000602.1:0-763 GCF_056405515.1 Polaromonas sp. P1_G2 | reverse complement strand
ATCCGGCGTCGAGCCGGAAACCAGGCCGGTATTGCCGGATTGCGGCACCAGCCGGATGCCACTGCCGACGCAATAAGCAACGGCGGCGGAAACCTCCTCGGTCGAAGCCGGCCGCAGCACGAGTGCGGCACGACCCTTGTCGTAACGCGCGCCCGTCTCGTAGGCCAGCCTGTCAGACGGGGCATCGACGATGCCTCTGTCGCCAAGCAGGGCCTTCAGCGCCGCGATGTGGTTCGTGTCGATCATCGCCTGTCGATCACTCCGCAGCCATGATGGTGCCGAGCGCGGCAAGGCAATCGTCGATCGAGCCGCGTTCAATCGCCGCGTAATGGGCGAACTCGTCCAGCACGCTGGCGCCGAGGTCACGCTCGAACATCAGCTGGTTCGGGCTGGCGACGAAAGCCTGCGTCGCTGCGTCGCCGAGATTCGACTGGAAGATGCCAGCCGCGCTGACGGGCAGGAAATCCTCGTAGACGAGCGGATCGAACTGCACGATGCCCTCTGCGATCACTGTATCCAGATCGAGCCTGCCACTGGCGGCCTTCACTGCCTTGCCGGTCAGCGAATAGCTGAAATAGCCGAGGCCGGCCTTGCGGATTTCGTTCCAATCGTCCGGGAAGGCGCGAAAGGCATCGCCAAGCGCCTCTTCATAGACGGCGGCATTGGAGCCGTCCGCTGCGGGCGTCACGCGGGCACGGGCCTCATTGAGCAGCGCGTCGTAAAGCGCCCTGCCCTTCGGCGTCAGCGCAACACCGCGCTGTTC
>NZ_JBFUBY010000601.1:0-764 GCF_056405515.1 Polaromonas sp. P1_G2 | reverse complement strand
ATAACCAGTATCGCCAGGCTGAACACGGCCGCGCCATAGCCTGCGACCAAGCCTGTGGCCAACGCGATCGGCGCCTGGTAACGCCAGAAAAAAATGAGCGTGACGATCGCAATGATCGCAAGAACAATAACCGGCTGCCATATCTCCGGCAGCTTACCCCCAAGGTCCTCGATCACCGGGTAGATGCCGAAGCTGCAGGCAATGGAAAAGGCCACGGTCAGCACGACGGCCGGCAATGCGAGGCGCTGCCGGCGCACGAGAATCTCCGCCAGCACAATGGCTGCCGGTATCACGGCATAGACAGTGGCGAGACCGGCAAGCCCCAACAGTACGACGACAACGCCGATGGTGATGAGGATATCATGGAAGCCGCGGATGAAGCGTGGCACCTCGCTTTCCTCGACGGCGGGCGCCGATTCCGACGCAATCGGCGTATCCAGGCCATCTGCCGATAGCGCTGCTGCTGCGACGGTGTCGCCGATCCGCACTCCGCGCCCGAGCAGGAATTCGGCAAGCCGGCCGAGTTGGTCGCGCCCGATCAGCCCTTCATTCGCCGCCGCATCCAGGACAGGCAAAAGCGTGGCCTTGCGCCTTTCCCAATCGCCGAGATCATATTTCTCTTGCATCGCCCCTCCTGAAGTGATCTGCGAAGCAAAAAAGAGATTTTGGGAGGACGATGCAAGCAAAATGTCCGAAATCCGTTATTGGTACGAGGATCTGACGCCCGGGCGTGTCTTTGATCTCGGCTCCCGCACCGTCACCGC
>NZ_JBFUBY010000600.1:0-766 GCF_056405515.1 Polaromonas sp. P1_G2 | reverse complement strand
GATTTGCAGGAGTGCCATGCGCGGTCGTTGTACTTCTCTGTAATGCTTTTATTGTCCCAGCTGGTCGATGCGCGCATCAACCTCGCTGGCAAAGCGCTCAATAAACATAAGGCTTCTGACTTGCCGGGCGGCTGCGGGGAAATCCCTGTCCACGTCCAGCAGCTGCTCTATCTTTGACAGCTTCTCGCGTCCATTCAACATGGCTTGCGAGGCGATTTTCTCAAAATCTTCCGCGGCTTCGGCTTCATCAAGCGCTTCTCGCCACTGCATTTGCTGCACCAGAAAATCGTGCGGCATGGCAGTGTTGTTTTCGGCGTTGATGGGCGCGCCGTTCAGTTCGCACAGGTAGCTGGCGCGCTTGAGCGGGTCCTTCAGGCGCTGGTAGGCTTCATTGATGCGCACCGACCACTGCATGGCCACCCGCTGTGCCGCCGCGCCCTGGGCGGCGAACTTGTCGGGATGCGCCTCGCGCTGCAGGTCCTTCCAGCGCGTATCCAGCGCGGCGCGATCCTGCGCGAAGCGCTGGGGAACACCGAAAAGCTCGAAGTCATTGGATTGAAGATTCATGCCGAGAAAAAGCCGCCAGCACAATCAGTGGAGGCGGCTTCGGTAAGGGTGCAGCACGCGTAAGACCGCTCGCCCGTCAAACCCGGAAACTTTCGCCGCAGCCGCAACGATCGCGCTCGTTGGGGTTGATGAACTTGAAGCCCTCATTCAGGCCTTCACGGACAAAATCCAGCTTGGTGCCGTCAATGTAGGCCATGCT
>NZ_JBFUBY010000599.1:0-767 GCF_056405515.1 Polaromonas sp. P1_G2 | reverse complement strand
GCTGCATCATCAGCTTGGCACGACGATGATCTACGTCACCCACGAYCAGGTGGAAGCSATGACCATGGCCGACAAGATCGTCGTGCTCAATGCTGGCCGCATCGARCAGGTCGGCTCGCCGATGGAACTCTAYCACASGCCARMCAAYSTCTTCGTCGCAGGCTTCGTCGGCTCGCCCAGGATGAACCTGGTGACCGGCGCCGAGGCGCAGGCGCTCAACGCCACAACGATCGGCACGCGGCCCGAACACGTGGGCATCTCCAAGACCGAAGGCAAATGGAAGGGCAAGGCCGGTGTCGCCGAACATCTCGGCGCCGACACATTCGTGCACGTGCATACGGAAAAGGTGGGCACGATCACGGTGCGTGCGCCGGGTGATTTCGATATCCATTTCGACGAGACCGTCTATTTGACGCCGGATGCGACCAGACTTCATCGTTTCGACGCCAACGGTCTGGCGATCCGCTGACCAAGATTGCCGGCCTTCCGGAGGCGGGTACGGTTTTGTCGCCTGCCTCCAGCGACGCTTGACACATCGCTGCCGGTCGCATTGATCCGGCAGTGGCACGGATGGACGGGTTCGTCCCCAGACATAGGAATGAAGCCATGACTATATCCCTGTCGCTCGCTAATCTCAGCACCATATCCGCCCATGCGGCGGTACCGAACTACCAGCGGAGTGATATCAAGCCCGGCATCGTGCATTTCGGCATCGGCAATTTCCACCGCGCCCATCAGGCGGTCTATCTCGACGACCTCTTCAATCT
>NZ_JBFUBY010000598.1:0-767 GCF_056405515.1 Polaromonas sp. P1_G2 | reverse complement strand
AGTCTCGGTCACCGAGGCCGACGACGGTTTTGCCATCCGCCTCGATGGACGCACGGTCAAGACACCTGGAAAGCGGCAGTTGGCAGTGCCGACACGCGCCGCAGCCGATCTGATCGCCTCGGAATGGCGCGACCAGGTCAACGAGATCAATCCTGCGACCATGCCGGTCACCCGGATGGCCAATACCGCGATCGACGGCATCGAGAATGAGATCGACGCGGTCTTCGACGATGTGGTGAAGTTCGCCGGCACCGATCTCCTCTGCTATCGCGCCGGTGGGCCGGCATCACTGGTCGAGGTGCAGGCCATGCATTGGGACCCGGTCCTCGCCTGGGCGGCGGAGGCTATTGGTGCCCGCTTCATCCTCGCCGAGGGTATTGTGCATCAGGAGCAGCCGCGCACGGCGGTCGAAGCCTATGCTGGCGCGCTCGACAAGCATCGCACCGCGCTCAAGCTCGCCGCGCTGCATACGATCACTACGCTCACCGGCTCGGCATTGCTTGCGCTCGCCTTCGCCGAAGGCCGCCTGACCGCCTCCGAGGCCTGGGAGGCGGCGCATGTCGACGAGGACTGGAATATCTCACAATGGGGCGAGGATGCTGAAGCGCGTGCCCGCCGTGAGACAAGATGGCTGGAAATGCAGGCGGCCGCGGCGCTGTTTAACACGTTGTGATGTAAAATTTGACTTTTTCTGATATTCCAAAATAAGACGCCAGTTCTACTTTCGTATTTCATGTGTGGGACTGGCGTTCAAATGACTTCAAAAG
>NZ_JBFUBY010000597.1:0-773 GCF_056405515.1 Polaromonas sp. P1_G2 | reverse complement strand
CTTCGACCGTGTCGCCGGTCTTCAGCGAGAAGCGGCGGATCTGCGAGGGAGAGATATAAATATCGTCCGGACCTGGGAGATAGTTGGCATTGGCCGAGCGGAGGAAGCCGAAGCCGTCCTGCAACACTTCGACCACGCCTTCGCCGATGATTTCAACTTCCTGGGCGGCGAGATTCTTGAGGATCGCAAACATCAATTCCTGTTTGCGCATCACACTCGCGTTTTCGACGGCCACTGATTCGGCGAAAGCAAGCAAGTCGGTTGCTGTTTTATTCTTAAGTTCCTGAAGCTTCATTTCAGCCATAAAGGGGACCACAACGTGTTGGGGTAGGGGGAGATAAACCGACACCGGTTCTGAGAGAAAGGCATGTGCGAGGGGGATGGGGACACGCCGCGATGCGGTGAAGCACTGTGTAAAAAATAATGCTTCGTCTGCGTCATCGCAAGACCGGTCTGCCAGAAATGCCGTGGATTAGCAAGATATATCAGAAAGGTTTCAACACCACCATCAGCACGATGACAATCATCAACAGCGCCGGCACCTCGTTCATGATCCGCCAATGACGCTGACTCCCAGGCCTTTCCTCTCGTAGGAAAGCGCGATAGCTGCGGCCATAATAGACGTGCACGGCGGTCAGCAGCACGACGCCGAGAAGCTTGACATGCAGCCAGCCGCCCTGGAAATGGAACACCGTCCAGGCGAGATAGAGACCAAGCAACCAGGCGATCATCATCGCCGGCGTCATGATGATTCGGTAAAGCCGCCCCTCCAT
>NZ_JBFUBY010000596.1:0-776 GCF_056405515.1 Polaromonas sp. P1_G2 | reverse complement strand
ACCCAGGCTCGGCACCAGTCGAAACCCTGGTGCAGCGAATTGATATTGTCTTCGGCGAGCGCGCGCCATTCGGCCTCGACCGACTCCATGCGCCGATGCACGGCAACCGAGATCGGGCCGGCGAGCGTCTGAAGCTCCGATGTGCCGACAGCGAGGCCGGGCATAGGGGTGTCGTCGTAGAAATCCACGTCCTTCAATTTCATTTGCCCTGCAGGCACGGCAAAATGCTCCCCTCACGAATTTTTGATCGCGAGAGTTCTAACGCCAAATCCACCGACAAAGAATTAAATGGACCGCCAATGCCTCGGTTTTTGGAAGCAATTGGTTAATGGCAGCTTATTTACCGTCGCTCTTCGGCGCGGGCTTGTGCATCCACTTGATGATCCACATGGCCGGCAGCACCCAGAGCAGGCCGGTGGCAAAGAAATACAGCAGATGAACGGTCCAGTGCGCCCGCCCGAGCGTGGCGGAGGCGACGACGGTGGCCAGAAGCGCGTAGACGAGCACCAGGATGATGATCATCACCGTGCCGATCAGTTTGCGGAGCTTGTCGGGCATAATGTCTCACTGCGTGCGTTTAGGCCTTGCCATGACGGGGTCGCTGTTGCAGAGCTTCGGCAAAAGGATGAGGGCCATGACCGACAGCGCAATAAACCTCGAACCCCGGCTTTTCAAGGAAATTGAACGGATCGATCGCAATCGGTTCGCCATCCGCATCTGGCTGGTCGCCGTGCTGCTGTCGGTCGCTGCTGCGGTCGTGGTCGGCGGCGCCACAC
>NZ_JBFUBY010000595.1:0-778 GCF_056405515.1 Polaromonas sp. P1_G2 | reverse complement strand
GTCGCGCGGCCAAGGTCAAGGACCCGCTGCCCTATCTCTTCATCTGCGCCTTCATTGCAAATGCCGCGAGTTTTGTGCTGCCGATCTCCAATCCGGCCAATCTGGTGATCTTCAATGGCGGACGGATGCCGCCGCTGTTGCAGTGGCTGAGCGTCTTTGCGCTGCCTTCATTGGTTTCGATCGTGCTGACCTATGCGCTGTTGCGATGGACGCAATCCCGGCAATTGAACGACGAAAAGATCGCCGCCAGTGTCGCTACGCCACCGCTACCGCATGCCGCAAAAGTCGCAGGCGGGGGTCTCATCGCGACGGCCTTGGGCCTCGTCGCAGCCTCGGCTTTCGGTGCGGATCTCGGACTGCCGACCTTCATTGCCGGCGTCGCTACCCTCGTTCTGGTCTCCGTCTTGAACCGGGAGGCTCCGCTTGACGTGCTCAAAGGCGTTTCGTGGGCTGTCCTGCCATTGGTCGCCGGCCTGTTCATCATCGTTCAGGCTCTTGCCGGGACCGGGCTGATTGCAGAGCTCGGAAAGGCGCTGGCAACTTATGCCGCATCCGCCCCGTCTTATGCCGCAATGATCGTCGGCATGGCGACGGGCGTCGTCTCGAATGCGGTGAACAATCTTCCGGCCGGCCTGGTCGCCGGCAATGTCGCACAGGCGGCACACGCATCGATTACGATCTCCGGGGCTATTCTGGTCGGCATAGATCTCGGGCCAAACCTCTCCATAAGCGGCTCGCTGGCAACGATACTCTGGCTGACGGCGCTGCGGCGCGAAGG
>NZ_JBFUBY010000594.1:0-781 GCF_056405515.1 Polaromonas sp. P1_G2 | reverse complement strand
TTCCTGGTCTGCTCGATCACTGCTCGCGTCGCCGCGGTGGCGTCATCGACGCACGACAGGACTTCTGCGATACGGCGCTGTTCGTGGAGTGGGGGCAGATGAATCTTGAATTCCAGCCAGCGCTCGCAGTCGAAGATCATCTTCTCGACGTCGACGCCCACGCTCGAGTGGAAGCATGTCTGTTGGAAATATATCGAGTGGCTGAGGTAGCCCAAGAATTCGAGCAAGAGCTTCGATTTCGGCCTCAGCACCGAATACTCGTTCGACACAACAGCTCCATCGAGCGCAGGAGGAACGATGCCGCAGCCTCCGTGGATGATCTGACGGTTCGACATCAGAAAATCGTCTCGCGCGATCTGAAACTGAGTCTTGGTTAGCACGTCGCGCCCCAAGAGCCGGCTGCGTGCAACGACGCCGCCGCGCGAGCGTTTCGCTGTGACAAGCTGATATTCCACATCATCAATGAGATCGATCGGTCGTTCCACAACCTCAAGAACGTCGCCAAAAGTCACGGTCGACCATCCTGGTGGACAGGTTGGAAGAATGGGTTTGCCTGGTTGAACACTTGGCGGAAACAGAGAACTACGCGCCATAGCCAAGCTCTCTGAGGTGCATGTCCAAAACAGCTTCCGCATCGTTGCGCTCGGCGCGCAGCTCAAGCAGTTTGGCATACTCCGTCTCTATGTCCACCCTGTCTTCATTGCTCCCCAGATCCACATACTGCGGAATATTCAGACTGAAATTGTTGCCCTCGATTTCAGCATAGTCCGCAACGTAGGAG
>NZ_JBFUBY010000593.1:0-785 GCF_056405515.1 Polaromonas sp. P1_G2 | reverse complement strand
AAACATGGTTCTCTCTTCCCCCGTCGATGGGCAAGCAAATCTCTTTCGCAACGTCGCCAATATCAATATGCATCTGCGGGGTGTCGAGCAGGTCATGCTTCACGCTCTCGGGGGAGCCGACAACATTGCGATCGATAATCTGACCGGYAGCAGCGTTGAATCGGTCGTGATCGATCTCGAATCCACGCTCGGCACGGGTTTGAGAGACGGCCAGGTGGACAATGTCGCCACATTTGGCACCGGCATGGCCGACAGCGTGCAAATTAAAACCACCACTGCCGGTCTGGCAATCACCGGCCTGCCGTGGCGCGTCACCGTCGCGCATGAGGATACGTTTGATACGGTGTCATTCGTCGCCGGCACAGGCAGTGACATGATTGATGCGTCTGGTGCCGCATCCGGGCAAAATCTCACGCTCAACGGCGGCGCCGGCAACGATACGATCATTGGCGGTCTCTCCAGTGACACGTTCCTGTTCAGCACGCCGCTGGATGCCACATCCAACGTCGATACGATCAAGAAATTCTCCGTCGACAACGACACGATCGCGCTTGATGATAGTGTTTTTGTGGGTGTCGGGCCGGTTGGCAGCCTTTCCGCGGATGCCTTCCATGTCGGGACATCGGCGACCGATACATTGCAGCGCATCATCTATGACAGCGCGACAGGCAATCTCTACTTCGATGCCGATGGCTCGGACGGTGCAGCGCAGATATTGTTCGCTCACCTGCAGCCGGGTCTTTCACTCACCAGCAGCGACTTTTCGGTCGTCTAGCGCTGTGGGA
>NZ_JBFUBY010000592.1:0-787 GCF_056405515.1 Polaromonas sp. P1_G2 | reverse complement strand
CCCTATGGCTGCTTCATCATCCGCAAGGGCGTCATCGACTTCGGTGACAGCCCGGCGTGCTGAAGCTGGCATACATCAGGAGCGCTGTCGAAGATGAGGACGGACCGTCGGCAAGCCAGTATCCTTAACCGACGCTACTTCCAGCTCGAATAATCACCCGCGACACAGCCTTCCGGCGGGCCGCCATTGCCAAAACGCTGCTTGAGCTGGCCGCAGCCCCATTTGTTCAGCGGCTCCGGCATGATGCTGTTGATCTCCTTGCCAGGCGTATTGAAGGCGGAATCGGCGCTCGTCACATACCAGACCCAATAGCCGACCGCGGCGATAATGATCAGCAGGATCATCGCAAAGAAGGTGATCACGCCGCGCAGCAATGACCGCCCGCGCCTCGGCGCGAACGCCGCGACGCTCGGCGTCGAACCAGTCCGGCCGGCGAACGGTGCGAGCGCCGCCTGACGCTCCGCCGCGGTCAGGTCGATGCGTTGAAGCCGGCTGTCGAGCAGCACTGGCAGTGACGTATTGCCATGCCGCACCGCCAGCGCCACCGGCTTCTTGGTCTTGCTGATCCCGACCAGCAGCGGCTCTTCGCCGGCCTCGAGCTGCGTATGAGCGATGCGCCCTTTCTTCTTGTCGCCGATCCCATCGCTATAGGTGACGAAAAATCCGCCGCGATGTTTCTTGAGCCCAGTGATCGCCACCGGAATGGCGACCAGCCGATCGGGGCGGCGAAGCTGCGCCCGGACGCGCAAGAGACGGGCCAGTGTAAACATGGCGCCGATAATCAGCC
>NZ_JBFUBY010000591.1:0-788 GCF_056405515.1 Polaromonas sp. P1_G2 | reverse complement strand
GGTGCGAAGCGCGCGCGGCTTCATGGCTGGTCGGGAATTCGGCAAGGCGGACGCCGTAGCCGATGGCTTCTTCGACATGCTCCACCGTGGCGTCGTCATGCGAGGCGACGGTGATGGCATGGCTGTTGCAGAAGGCAGCGATGATGTCGCGATGCTTCTTCGCGTGACGCTCGGAGGCTTCAAGGCGACGTGCGACGAATTCGGCGAACTGCTCGTCCGTCAGCCCGCGCTTGGTCTTGTAGTAGAAGGTATACTGATCCATCGTCTGGAACTGGCGCTGGCCTGGCGCATGGTCCATCATCGACACCAGCTTTACCTGCGGGTCATGCTCGAATGTCTCGAAATGGTCGATGACGTCGGATGACGAGACTTCGCAGCGCAGGTGGATCAGGTGCTCCGCCTTCAGGCGGTTTTCCGTCCGCGCCGTCATCAAAGCATCGGCCATGTCACGCATCTCGCCCGTCTCAAAGCCACCGTCTTCATCCGAGCCCATGCGCAGGCAATCGAAGACAGTGGTGATGCCCGAAGAGGCGACCTGGGCGTCATGTGCCTGGATCGCGGCGATCTTGTCCCAGCGGACGCCGGGGCGGGGCGAATAGTGGCTTTCGAGATGGTCGGTGTGCAGTTCGATCAGGCCCGGGATCAGATAGTCGCCTTCGAAATCCTCACCGATAGCCGAAAACCCTTCGGACAGTTCGGCGATCTTGCCATCGCGGATCACGACCGATCCGTTGAGGGTCTTGTCGTCGAGGACGATGCGCGCATTTCTGAAGACGGTATCCTTGGAC
>NZ_JBFUBY010000590.1:0-788 GCF_056405515.1 Polaromonas sp. P1_G2 | reverse complement strand
CCTTCTGCCCGGTGGCCATGTTCCGGCCGGCGCGCGGAGCGTCGGTGCCAGGAGCGAGCACCTGGAGATCGCTACCGGCGGCAATGCCAATGCCGAGATCGACTGGATCGAGCATCTGGGCGACCAGAACCATCTGCATATCAAGGTGGGCAGTCACAAGCTGGTGACATTGGCCGATCCCTATCTGCACATCCGGTCTGGGGACCGGATCAGCCTGACGCTCAAGAACCCGCTCTATTTCAGCGCAGAAGGGCAGCGGCTCTGACGACATTTGCATGAACATCCGGCGTTCATCGCCGGACGAAAAAGACAAACGGACGGGAAGACTTCGATGAAGCATTTCTTCAACAGCAAGGAAAACATCGTCACGGAGGCGCTGGACGGGCTCCTGGCGACGACGCCGGAAGGCCGGCTCGCGCGCCTCGACAGCTATCCGGACATCAAGGTGATCCTGCGCGCCGACTGGGATAAGTCGCAGGTGGCGCTGGTCTCCGGCGGCGGGGCGGGGCATGAGCCGTCGCATGCCGGCTTTGTCGGGCAGGGCATGCTGACAGCGGCGGTGTCGGGCGAGATTTTTGCCTCGCCGAGCGTCGATGCGGTGCTGACGGCGATCCGGGCGGTGACCGGGCCGAAGGGCTGCCTGCTGATCGTCAAGAACTATACCGGTGACCGGCTGAATTTCGGCCTCGCCGCGGAGAAGGCTCGGGCCGAAGGCTTTGCGGTGGAAATGGTGATCGTCGCCGATGACATCGCGCTGCCGGACATCGTCCAGCCGCGCGGGGTGGCGG
>NZ_JBFUBY010000589.1:0-789 GCF_056405515.1 Polaromonas sp. P1_G2 | reverse complement strand
CCCTCGCCATAAGCGTCATCGGCACTTTGGCTTTCATGGCCTTCAGTTTCACCATCGGACGACGCCTGGTGTTCGAGGCCATCAGGCTTACCAACGACACGTTTCGCAGTGATCTGCCCGTCTTGAGCGCGATAGTTGCGATCATGGGTGGCATGGCGATCATTACCGACCTCATCGGCGTGCACACCGTGCTCGGCGCTTTCGTGGCTGGCATTCTCGTCGGGGAATCGCCAATCCTCACCCGTCAAATAGAGGGGCAGTTGCGCGCATTGACGACCGCACTGTTCATGCCGGTATTTTTTGGTCTGACGGGTCTCAAGACCGATCTCAGCGTGCTCCTCGACCCCCACATTCTCCTGCTTGCGGTCGGCCTTATCGTCATTGCTAGCGTCGGCAAATTCGCCGGCGCATTCACCGGTGCTCGGTTTGGAGGATTTTCCATTGCCGAGGCCATGGCGTTGGGATGTGGCATGAATGCGCGCGGGTCGACGGAAGTGATTGTAGCCTCGATCGGGCTTGCAGTGGGCGTTCTCGACGAAAAGCTGTTCTCTGTGATTGTTGCAATGGCCGTCGTCACCACCATGGCGATGCCGCCCTCGCTCAGATGGGCGTTGGCAAGGTTGCCGATGCGCTCAGAGGAGCGGGACCGGCTCAAACAGGAAGAGTTCGAGGACCAGAGCTATCTGGCGAATTTCGAGCGCATCATGCTCGCTGTCGATCTCACGCCCAGCAGCGACCTCGCGGCCCGCATCGCAGGCCATTTCGTAGTCATGAGGAAGACGCCAGTTA
>NZ_JBFUBY010000588.1:0-790 GCF_056405515.1 Polaromonas sp. P1_G2 | reverse complement strand
CCATTGGGCGAAATCGTCGCCACCGCGTCCTTGATCTGGCGGCGAAACTCTTGCTCGAGGGCGTTCAGGGTCACCTTGGTGTCAGAACTGCCGGCTCTTTCGGTGTGAAAGGCCTTGCGGCGCTCTCTTCTGAGCGTCGAGACATGCCCCAATTCTTCCCTGGCCATTCGCTCGGCCGCGTCCTTGATCGCATCGGATTGCGCATGGGCCGAGACATAGGTCCAAAAGGCGAAGGCGCGTTCTTCATTCCGAACGGCTGTCGAAAAAGCGCGATAGGCGGACATCAGTTCCGGCGCCACCGTTGCCGCACCTTCGTCCTGGAACAGGTCATGCGGCGCAACGGCAGCGGTGCCGACCCCGTCTCGCCCGGACGTTTGTTGCCATTCGTCCACCTTGTTCAGATGCCCGGTTTCCTCCAGGACCAATGAATCGAACACCTTGGCGAGATCGGGCCTTCCCATCGCGCTCATGCGCCGACTGAGCGCCTCATATCCTTCTATCGCCTCCCGCTCCATGGCGCGGGCGATGGCAAGCAATTGGTCCAGTGACGCGAGTTCCCAGGGATCGGGGTTTGTCGGCGACATCGCAATTCTCCCTTTGACATTCTTCCGCAGCGCCGCAGCGAGCGGCATGCCGATAGATGTCGCAGAAGTTACGATCGAAATATTTGTCTTGGGACAAAGACCGAATGCGCAACTCGCCTAATTTCAGGCCCGACAACGGGTCGAAATCTGGAGAGATGCAGGTCAATGCGGAATTCGGGAAAAACTTGGGCCATGAGGGTCGCGGG
>NZ_JBFUBY010000587.1:0-792 GCF_056405515.1 Polaromonas sp. P1_G2 | reverse complement strand
GCACCGAAGTTCGGCGACGCGGGCGCCTGGGCCCCACGCATCAAGACCGGCTTCGATGCCCTCTGGCACTCGGCCCTCAAGGGCAAGGGCGCGATGGGCGCCCAAGGCGGCGGCGACTTTGAAGATGTCGAAGTCGGCCGTGCCGTGGTCTATATGACGGCAGCCGCCGGCGGCAAGTTCGCCGAGCCCGCAGCACCTGCCGCCGCGGCATCGGCTCCGGCCGCCGCTGCGACGGCCGCCGCCCCACCGGCAGACGTCGTAGCTGCCCTGGCCGCCGCCAACAAGGGCGCCGCACCTGCTGCAGCGCCGGCTACCGCCGCTGGCGCCGTCCCCGCGCTGTACGGCCAGGTGTGCGCCGCCTGCCACGTGGCTGGTGTGGCCAACGCTCCCAAACTGGGCGACAAGGCCGCCTGGGCCCCGCGTGTGGCCGCCGGCGTCGATGCACTGACCGCCAGCGCCATCAAGGGCAAGGGCGCAATGCCTCCCAAGGGCGGCTCCGCTGCCCCCGACAGCGAGATCAAGGCTGTGGTGCAGTACATGGTCAACGCCGCCAAATAAGCGCCTGCCTCCTCCACAAAAAAAGCCGGTCGTTGACCGGCTTTTTTGTTGCCCCCTGCACATGTCAAACGGCGGCGGGCTGCTGCTTTTCGTTCAGGGCCTGCGGGCTGCGCACATACCCAAAGCGCCCCGGCAAATCACGGGCGGGATATTCCTCGGGCACCCACAGGCCCTGCTCCACCGCGTCGGCGGCATGCGTCATGTCCTGGGTGTGGACCAGGCCGAAGCCAAGGT
>NZ_JBFUBY010000586.1:0-795 GCF_056405515.1 Polaromonas sp. P1_G2 | reverse complement strand
AACATGCCGTGCGCGGCAATGCCGAAGACCGCTATCGTGAGTTCGCTGAACTGGTCAACGAATCCTCAGTCAAGATGAATTCCATCCGCGGCCTGTTCAAGGTCAAGATGGCTGAAGATACCGGCCGCGCCCCGATCGACATTTCCGAGGTCGCGCCGGCGGTGGATATCGTCAAGCGTTTCGCCACCGGCGCCATGTCCTTCGGCTCGATCAGCCGCGAGGCGCATACGACGCTCGCCATTGCCATGAACAAGATCGGCGGCAAGTCGAATACCGGCGAAGGCGGCGAAGAAAGCGAGCGCTATCTGCGCAAGCCCGACGGTACCCTTCCGCTCGAACGCTCGGCAATCAAGCAGGTCGCTTCCGGCCGGTTCGGCGTCACGGCCGAATATCTTGTTAATGCCGACATGTTGCAGATCAAGGTGGCGCAGGGCGCCAAGCCCGGCGAGGGCGGCCAGCTGCCGGGCCACAAGGTCGATGCGACGATCGCCAAGACCCGGCACTCGACGCCGGGCGTCGGACTGATCTCGCCGCCGCCGCACCATGACATCTACTCGATCGAAGACCTGGCGCAGTTGATCTTCGACCTGAAGAACGTCAACCCGACGGCCGATGTGTCGGTCAAGCTGGTCTCCGAAGTCGGTGTCGGCACGGTCGCCGCCGGCGTCGCCAAGGCGCGCGCCGATCATATCACCATTTCCGGCTATGACGGCGGCACGGGTGCATCGCCACTCACTTCGCTCAAGCATGCCGGCAGCCCCTGGGAAATCGGCCTCGCCGAGACCCAGCAGACAC
>NZ_JBFUBY010000585.1:0-801 GCF_056405515.1 Polaromonas sp. P1_G2 | reverse complement strand
GTCGAGTATGACTTCACCGCTTCGCTTGAGGAAAAGCTCGACAGCATTTCCGCCGGTGAGCTGAACTGGAAGGACGTGCTGCGCGATTTCTGGAAGGATTTCTTCTCCCAGATCGAGCAGACCAAGGAATTGCGCGTCAGCGACATTATCGACGCGATGAACGAGGCGCTGGCACCCCTGCTCTTCCCGGCCCGCGCCGATGGCGGCGATCCGCGCATCTGCCAGGTCTGCGGCACTGGCAAATTGTCGCTGAAGCTCGGCCGCTACGGCGCCTTTATCGGCTGCTCGAACTATCCGGAATGCAATTTCACCCGCCAGCTATCCAGCGAAGCTACGGACGAAGCTTCGGTTTCCAGCGAGCCGAGTTCCTTCGGTACCGACCCGATCACCGGCGAAGAGATCACGCTGCGTTCCGGCCGTTTCGGACCCTATGTCCAGCGCGGCGACGGCAAGGATGCCAAGCGCGCCAGCCTTCCAAAAGGCTGGACGCCGGACCAGATGAACCAGGAAAAGGCGATTGCCTTGCTCAACCTGCCGCGCGACATCGGCAAGCATCCCGAATCCGGCAAGATGATCTCGTCGGGCATCGGCCGCTACGGTCCGTTCCTGCTGCATGACGGCGGCTATGCCAATCTCGAATCGGTCGAGGATGTGTTCTCGATCGGTCTCAATCGCGCCGTCTCCGTCATCGCCGACAAGGCATTGAAAGCGGCTGAGGGCGGCCGTGGAGCCCGTGGCGCTCCGGCGGCGTTGAAGGAACTGGGCGATCATCCAAACGGCGGCAAGATCACTGTCCGGGAT
>NZ_JBFUBY010000584.1:0-802 GCF_056405515.1 Polaromonas sp. P1_G2 | reverse complement strand
GGCATCACGCTCAAGGCCCTGGGCTTCCCCACCGAGATGTTCACCGTGCTGTTCGCGCTCGCCCGTACCGTCGGCTGGATCGCCCAGTGGAACGAGATGATCGAGGATCCGGACCAGCGCATCGGCCGGCCGCGCCAGCTCTATGTCGGCGAGCCGCAACGCGACTACGTGCACGTCTCCAAGCGCTGAGCGCTCTGCCAGCAAATCGAAAGGGCCGTGTCGGAAACGACATGGCCCTTTTCCTCGACTGCCATGTGAATTCGGATCTGTTGCCCGGCGAAGATCCGATATCGCCTGAAATGGAAAAGGCCGCGATCGCGGCCTTTTCTGTTCCAATATCCGAAGCTGGCAGACTGCCGGCAGGCAGCAATTACTGCGCCTTGGCCTTGTCCTGGGCTTCTTCCAGCTTCTTGCGGGCTTCCTCAGCCTTCTTCTGCATTTCTTCCTGCAGCTTCTTCTGGGTCTCCACCATCTTGGACTGCTCCATGGCCGGGCCATCGAGGGCCGCCTTGAAGCCTTCGAGCGACATCTTGATCGGGTTCGGCATGCGCTGGAAGTTCACCGAGGTGAACACAACTTCCTGACCCTTTTTCATATTGTTGATGATCGCGTCGGTCAGCGGCATTTCGGCGATGCACATGTCGGGCATGCAGACGCCGTATTCCAGCTTGTTGCCCTTCGAATTGTCGATTTGCATCAGCACGCCCGGCGGGACGAGACGCGCGGTCGGCACCGAAACCTGCATGAACTTGCGGTTGATCTTGCCGGTGACCAGGACCAGCGCCACGGCGGTGATCAACTG
>NZ_JBFUBY010000583.1:0-806 GCF_056405515.1 Polaromonas sp. P1_G2 | reverse complement strand
ATGCACGACCGGCGGGTTGACGAAACCGTGGAATTCGCCGGGCTTCCAGCCCTGGTGGGTGAGCTTCGTATTCGGTCCGAAATCGTCTGCCTGCTTCTCGATTGCCATCTGCCAAGTCCATGTTCTGGTGATCGCAATGCCATTCCATAGGCCGGGAGAAGCGTCAAGTCGGCGTTCCGATGAGGCGCCCCGTGCGCTCGCGCAAAATTATTCGCCAAGCTGCCCAAATCAACAGCGAATTTTTGCACATTTTCTACCATTGGCGAGATTTCGCGCATAATTTTCCGCAAATGCTCAGTGCGGTCTTGACTATCGTGGCGTTTAAGATTGTCTTAATGGTCCGCCTTCCGGAAGGGAAAACGGTTGGTGCTGGAACATCCCCGATTGGGGATCCACGGGGAAACAACGACAAACAAGAGGTTGGGAAAAATGTCCAAAACGCTATTGACCGGTGTGATCGGCGCCGCCGTAGTCGCGCTCGGCGCGGTGAGTGCTCATGCCGGCACGCTTGACGATGTCAAAGCCAAGGGTTTCGTACAGTGCGGTGTCAACGGTTCCAATCTTCTGGGCTTTGGCGCACAGGATTCCACCGGAAAGTGGTCGGGCCTTGATGTCGATCTCTGCAGGGCCATTGCAGCCGCGGTGTTTGGTGATGCCACCAAGGTCAAATACACGCCGCTTTCGGCAAAGGACCGTTTTCCGGCTCTACAGTCCGGCGAAGTTGACGTTCTTGCCCGTAACACGACTTGGAGCGCAAGCCGGGATAGCCAGTTGGGCTTCGATTTTCGCGCCGTCAACTACTATGA
>NZ_JBFUBY010000582.1:0-808 GCF_056405515.1 Polaromonas sp. P1_G2 | reverse complement strand
GCGCTGGACCGATGAGCAGGACGCAGTCACCATTTGCCTCGACCAAAACACCGTCGACGACCTATCAGCATGCTTCTCCGCTCTGTCGTCCCGGAATAATCACGTGGCGATCTCGAAGCTTACGGCACATAAGTCGCGGTCTCACCTGTCCAATGCGCGACAGCCAGCGCCAGCCATTCACGGGCCGCGGTCGATGCGAGCTGGCCGTTGAGCGTTGGCTGGGTGAAATCCAGACCCAGCTCAACCTTGCCGCTCGACCGGTAGTCCGACGGCCAGGGGATGACCTCGAGACCGGCCTTGTCGAACAGCGCCTTGGCGCGCGGCATGTGATAGGCGGAAGTGATCAGCAGGCAGCTCTTGAGGCCATTCTGATCGGCAAGCGCCTTGGTCTCGGAAACATTCTCCTCGGTCTTGCGCGAGGCCGTGTCCTTGATCAGCCTTGTCGGATCGACGCCCATGACGGAGAAGAAATCGCCGGCCAGTTCGGCATCACCCTTATAATCGCCGGAGAAGGAGCCGTCGCCGCCGGAGACAAGGATCTTTGTCTCAGGATGCAGCCGCGCCAGTCTTGCGGCCTCGATGAAGCGGTCGGCGGACTGGTTAAATTCCATGCCGCCCCGGCCTGCTGTGACTTCGAGATCAAAAGCGCCGCCGAGCACGATCATACAGGGGACTTGTGCCGGCAGGTCGGGACGCGGGTAACGCGCCTCCAGTGTCTGCAATGCCCAGGCGCCGGTCGAGGTGAAGAGGGCAGCGAACAGGACCGCGGCACCGAGAAGCGTGAACAAGAACGCGAAAAACCTGCGGC
>NZ_JBFUBY010000581.1:0-820 GCF_056405515.1 Polaromonas sp. P1_G2 | reverse complement strand
GCTTGGGTTGATCCTGCTTGGCGTGTCGTTCATCACGGCATTAATGATCGTTGCAAAGGGGTAGCTCATGCCTGTAATCGTCGCGTTCTTGTGGAACGCGTTTCTTGCCATATTGCCGTCGCTGGTTGGTCGTGTCTTGCTGTCGTTGGGGATGAGCGTGGCGACTTATACCGGAGTGCAAGTCACCTTCGGTTGGTTGAAGGATCAGGCGGTGGCAAGGTTTRTTTCGTTGCCTCCCGATCTGCTCGGCTTGTTGGCGACGTTGAAGGTCGGCGAGTCACTAAGCATTATTTTTTCGGCGTTGGTAGTTCGTGCGTCATTGGCCGGACTCACTAGTGGCACTTTCAAACGTTGGGTGACAAAGTAATGTTCTACATCCGCACCGGGGCAAATGGCTCTTGCAAAACGCTGTTCACGCTTCGTGATATTCGCGACCTTCAACTAGCAACGGGTCGTCCTGTCGCGCACAACGGACGGCTCAAAATTTATCCGCACATCGAAAAGGAATTCGGCTGGAAACAGATAGATTTCAAAAAGTGGCAGGACGAGCCGGACGGAACAATCTTCCTGGTCGATGAGGTCTATCACGATTTACCGCCCAGGGCCAACGGTTCGATGATTCCGCCATATGTCGCGAAGCTCGCTGAGCACCGTTCTCGCGGCATGGATTTCTTCATGCTGTGTCTGCACCCATCRCAGTTCGATTCGTTCATCCGCAAGGCTGTGGGAGCTCCTGGCTGGCATCAGCACTTGAAGCGTGTTGCCGGTGCCAGCACTCTTACCCGCGTCTTGCAATGGGATTCGGTAAACGATAACTGTC
>NZ_JBFUBY010000580.1:0-821 GCF_056405515.1 Polaromonas sp. P1_G2 | reverse complement strand
CCAGCCGCGCCACGAACATGCCGAACATGTCCAGCAGCATGCCGTTGCAGTGGGTTTTGATGACGGCCAGGATTTCCATGTTGACCAGCGTGGTGAAGACGATGGGGCGTTTGCCCTCGACTTCAGCCGTGTGGTTGATCTGCCGTATCGCCTGGTGGGCCTTGTCCACGCTGTCGATAAAGGGCAAGCGGACATGGCGCGGCTTGAATTCGAATTGCGCCAGGATGGCGTTACCAAAGGTTTCCGCGGTGATGCCGGTGCCGTCGGAGATGAAAAACACGGTGCGTTGGGACATGGTGGGTGTTTGGCTGATTGAAAGCTGGGTGAAAGGCTGACGCGGCACATCCGGCGGCTCGCCCCTACAATTGGGCCAATTATCCAGTTTGTCACGCCATGCCCCGCCACAACCCCCTCGAACAACAACAAGGTTGCCTGCCGCGCATGGTGAATTCCCCGGTTTTTAAACCTCCCGGAGTATTTTCATGTCCAATCTGTTTGAGGCGACCGCCCTGGTCGTACCGTTTGAAAACCTGAGGATGACAGACGTCGAGGCCGTTGGCGGTAAGAACGCCAGCCTCGGCGAGATGATCTCGCAACTGCCCACCGGTCCCCAGGGCGTGCGGGTGCCCACCGGATTCGCCACCACGGCGCATGCCTTCCGCGTGTTCCTGGCCCACGACGGGCTGGACAAAAAAATCAACGGTGTGCTGGACGCGCTCAACACCGACGACGTGCGTGCCCTGGCCGAGGCGGGCGCCAAAATCCGCGCGCTGGTCGAAGCCCAGCCTTTTCCGGCCGACCTTGAAAAAGCCGTGCGGGAC
>NZ_JBFUBY010000579.1:0-822 GCF_056405515.1 Polaromonas sp. P1_G2 | reverse complement strand
GTTGTTGGTTTCCAGTGTCGTTCCGGGTGTTGTTGTCGATCCGCCATAGTTAGGCAGCGAAGATGTATTCCCTGTGTTGTTCGGCCCTGGCGCGCTCGTTGACGGGAACCAACTCGCTATCGTCGTAACAATGGCAGTGGAGACCCGCTCTGACAGGGCAACGGTAAATGCGCCGTCATCGCTGACCCCTGGATTTTGAGCCTTGACCTCCGCCGCACGGTTCGCGATTTGAGCTAACACGGCCCCGCCGCCGGTAACCGTAGCGAAATAGATCTGGCACCGAATGCTGCGCGCGCAGAGCTCAACGAATTCCACTCCCCCACGACCAATGACTGAACCAGCCGCATTGTTTCCGGCTTCATTGAAGCCTGCGGCTGCACCACTTGTGCCGCCAACCGCGCCGCCAACTGCCGCCCCCGTCAACATGACCAATGCCTGAGTGACTTCCGGTGGTATGGCCAACTGATTGAGCAAAGCAACCGCCTGAGGCGACACCACTGAGCCCGCAGCAGCGCCAGCGGCCCCGCTCACGCCGCCTCCCAACCCGCCGATCAATGCGTGAAGTCCGACCCTGGCGCTGCCACCCTCTCGCCACATGTCCATGGCTTCGGCATCTCCGCGCTTCAATGCGTCGTCATACATGCTGTTGGCATAGGTGCCTACGGCCTTGGGCGCTTCTTTGCCAAAAGCCTGCGTAATCTGCACCTGGGCATCGATCTCTTTCTGCACCCGCTCGGCATCAAAGATTTTTGCAATGCCGGTTTCAGCATCGGTGCTTCTGACAGCCGTGTTACCGGCAATCCCGCTGATACCGCCGCTTGA
>NZ_JBFUBY010000578.1:0-823 GCF_056405515.1 Polaromonas sp. P1_G2 | reverse complement strand
GGCCTGTCGCGCAAGGGTCCCGAAGAAAAGCAGGCCAGCTACTACTACAGCCAGCCGCAGCTCACGGCGCGCGGCAGCTTGCGGCTCAAGGGCCAGGATTTTGCCGTGAACGGCAAGGCCTGGCTGGACCACGAATGGAGCGAGGAAATCCTGCACCCCGATGCGGCAGGCTGGGACTGGATAGGCATGAACCTCACCGACGGCAGCGCCCTGACTGCCTTCCGGCTGCGCGGCAAGGACGGCGGCACCTTGTGGGACGGCGGCTCTTTCCGCTCTCCCAAGGGCGGGCTCTACACCTTCAGCCGCGGCGAAGTGATCTTCAAGCCCGTGCGCCACTGGAAAAGCCCGTTGACGCAAACCAGCTACCCGGTGGAGTGGATAGTGCGCACTCCCGCCGATTTTTATACCGTGCGCGCCGTCATCGACAACCAGGAACTCGACAGCCGCCAGTCCACCGGCGCGATCTACTGGGAAGGGTTAAGCGAGTTGATCGACAGCAACGGCAAGGTGGTGGGGATGGGTTATCTTGAGATGACGGGGTATGCGCAGCCGCTGCGGATGTGAGCCCCTCTTCAACCTTCACATTTCAACAGGAGAAGTCCATGCGCTGGGTAGCCATCTTTGACGACAAGCCTTCCATGCTCGCGGTGCGCCGGGAGCGCGAGCCTCTGCATCTGGCTTATCTGCGTGCGCATGAGGGCGAGATTCTTATCGCGGGTGGTTTGCGTGAAGCGCCCGGTGGGGGGTTTGTTGGCGGRCTTTGGGTGTTGGAGGTGGAATCGCGGGAACGTGCCGTGGAGCTTGTGGAGAACGATCCTTATTT
>NZ_JBFUBY010000577.1:0-826 GCF_056405515.1 Polaromonas sp. P1_G2 | reverse complement strand
CTTCGTGCTCTTCCTCTATGGCCCTTTGTCGGCGATCCTGATCCTGTCTTTCCAAGGGCCGGATGGCGGGCTGACCTTCCCGCTCAACGGCGTGTCGCTGCACTGGTTCGCCAACCTGTTCGAAAAGCAGGCGGTGGGCGATTTCGGCGGTTCGTTCGAGCGGTCGTTGACCCTCGGCCTGATGGTCATGGTGGTCAATGTCGTGGTGTCGCTGCTTGCCGGTCTCGCCTTTCGGCGCAAGTTTCTCGGTGCAACGCCGCTGTTCTATCTCGCCATTGCCAGCCTCGTCGTACCGTCGATCATCATCTCGCTCGGCATCGGCGTTCTCTTCCAGCAATTGGGCATCGAGCCCTCCTGGTACACGTCGGGCTTCGGCGCGCATCTCACCTGGACACTGCCGTTCGGCGTGCTGATCATGTTTGCGGTGTTCAACCGGTTCTCGCCGGCCTATGAGGAAGCGGCGCGCGACCTCGGTGCGACGTCCTGGCAGACGTTTCGATATGTACTTCTGCCGATGATTGCGCCGAGCCTGGTCGGTGTCGGCCTGTTCGGCTTCACGCTTTCCTATGACGAGTTCGCCCGCACGCTGATGACATCGGGGACCTATAATACGCTGCCGCTCGAAATCTACGGCATGACCACCAATGTCACGACGCCGGTGCTCTATGCGCTCGGCACGGTGACGACGGTTTTCTCCTTCCTCGTTATCGGCGGCACGTTAGGCACCATCGTCTACCTCAATCGGGCGCGGGCGCGCGGATGAGCGAAGCCAGGCGAACGAAGCTGCTGGTCGTCAATCCCAACACGACAGCAAGCATGACTGCAA
>NZ_JBFUBY010000576.1:0-834 GCF_056405515.1 Polaromonas sp. P1_G2 | reverse complement strand
AGGTGGTGATGATTGATATTGTCGAAGCATCCTCTGATGTCCCCCTCAATAACCCAAGGGTATGGCAACCGGTTTCGTCGGGTGTCCTTGTCACGCTTCTGCGGCAAGGCTGCCCGACGAATGTACTCCAAGGCACCATGGGTGTTCCTGCCGGGCCGGAACCCGTAAGAGACATGCCAGAATTGCGCCTCGAAGATCGGCTCCAAAAGGATTTTAACCGCGCCCTGTACGACGCGGTCTCTGACGGTGGGAATACCCAAGGGCCGGAATTGCCCCGGTTTCCCGGCCTTTGGAATGAACTTGCGTCTGGCCGGACTTGGCCGATACGCACCACTGCGCAGATCAGCTTGAAGATCGACCAGGAAGCGATATTCACCCCTATTCCGGATGCGTCCCACCGTCATCCCGTCAACCCCGGCCGTGCGTCCCCCTTTGTTAGAGGCGACGCGCTGCCAGGCATGACGCAGCACTCTGAGGTCGGTCAACCAACCCCACATGTCGCGCCACTGATCGTCGGGATTCGCCTTACTCCACTGATAGAGTTTGCTTTGAATGCCGAGTACCCAGACCTTGTCGGTCCGATGATCCATGTCCACAGATCACTTCTCCGTCTTTGCAAGCCTATCGTCTTCCTGCTTCCCTTCGCCCTGTGTGCGGTTTTCCCGCACTCCGACTACTACGAAAGCTCCGCCCTTGGCATCGTCCCTATCTGGCCGTCGCAGCGAGCCCGGCTTCCGACCGGGCAGACGATCCAAGTTCCCATGTTCCGATTTCCAACCTCGTGCCGTTAGGCGGCGAGCTCTGCCCCGTGCAATGCGGGAGGTGGGGCATTGG
>NZ_JBFUBY010000575.1:0-834 GCF_056405515.1 Polaromonas sp. P1_G2 | reverse complement strand
GCCGCCGTCCTCGTAGTGGGCGGTAGCGGCTGTCATCCAAGTCATATGTCTCGCTCATCGATCTCCCCGCGCGCCGGAGCTGCGGAGATCGATGAGACTTCGGACATTGCCACTATTTACTGAAGCGGGCGAATGCCTGAAGCAGGTAGGGATGAGGTCGGATGAGTTTCAGTGTGAGGCAGCTGCGCTACTTCGTTGCGACGGCGGAATATGCGCAAGTTTCGCTTGCGGCGATCAATCAGAATATTTCGCAGTCGGCGATCACCGCTGCGATCAAGGATCTCGAGCAGATCGTCGGCGTGCCGCTGTTCAACCGCTCGCCGCATGGCATGGAACTGACCTCTTCGGGACGGCAGTTTCTCGCCCATGCCTACGAAATCCTGGCGAAGATCGATGAAGCGCTGCACATCAATTTCATCGACAGCGATGTCGAAGGAGAACTCGTCGTCGCCGCGACCTACACGGTCATCGGCTATTTTCTGCCCATGCATGTCGAACGCATGCGACGGCTCTTCCCCAAGCTCAGGGTACAGCTCTACGAGGTCAATCGCGAGTCGATCGAGGAAGGCCTGCTGACCAACAGATACGACCTGTCGGTGCTGCTGACGTCCAATATCCTCAACCCGATGCTGACGACGGAGACGCTTCTGAGCTCCGTCCGGCGGCTCTGGGTGCCGGCCCAGCATCCTCTTCTGCGACGCGACGGTGTCGGGCTGCGGGAGGTGGCGCAGGAGCCCTACATCATGCTCACCGTCGACGAGGCGGCGCAATCCTCGCTGAAATACTGGAGCAAGACGACCTATCAGCCCGATGTCATTCTCCGCACCTCCTCGG
>NZ_JBFUBY010000574.1:0-844 GCF_056405515.1 Polaromonas sp. P1_G2 | reverse complement strand
GCCCTGGTCCATCCAGGTAAAAAGCGAGTAGACCGGCCCGGGATTGCGCACATCGGCGCAAGTCAACAGTTCGCCGCAGACAAACGGTTCCATTGCGGCGAGTGCGGCAGACAGGTTTGCGGAAAAGCGGGGCAGCCGTGGCGCTCCGCCGAGCGCATCCAGGGCCTGCAGATGCGCGGAATACCATTCGGCGAGAAGCGCGATCGTTGCCTCGGTTGGCTCGACCGGCAACATGCTGTTCGGCAAGCTTTGCTCGCCTTCGAGCGGGACAGGCCGTGCAAAGCCGTATTTTATCGCCTCGGCCAGGAAGGCCCGCGCCGTGTTGCGGCTGGCAAGATCATGGCCGACAACGTCCTGCATGAAATTGTACAGCGTCAAACCACCTTCGGCGGAAACCGATCGGCGAAAGTGGAGCGAAATCGCGATGTGAGACATCAACCAGCGCTGCTGGCTGGCAAACAACGAAGACGCGCGCGGCGAATTGTCGTGGGTGCGCATGAACCCCCTGGCAAGTTCACACATGACGCGAAGGCAGCCGGGCTGGGCCAGCAATTGTTCGGTCCGTGCACGCCACGGCATTCACCACTCCCGTCCATCTTGCCGCCGAACAAGGACCGGACGTTTAACAGAGGCATGGGTTACCGTCTTCTCATTGCGCGCACGCGCCCAGCTTAGATTCAGCGCGGAGCCGAATTATCCAGCCCGAAGCCGCAGATCCGCAGCAGATCAATGTCGGGAAAGGGAGCGCATATCCGTCGGCGTCATCCCCGAAGAATCCCGGAACGCGCGATAGAATGTGGCAAGACTGTCAAAGCCGCTGGCAAAGGCGATATCGGCGACAGAC
>NZ_JBFUBY010000573.1:0-848 GCF_056405515.1 Polaromonas sp. P1_G2 | reverse complement strand
GCATGATACGAGCTATACCGGCGGCAATGTGCTCGGCATTCTCAAGCAGGCCAAGGCTGACCACGTCGATCTCGATGTCGTCAACATCATGGCGATGGACTATTTCASCGGCGAGAAACATCCCGACATGGGGGAGAATGCGATCGACGCCGCCAAGGCGGTGCACAGGCAATTGCTCAAGCTCGGCATGGATGATGTGAAGATCGCAATCACGCCGATGATCGGTCAGAACGACAATTGGCAGAACCCGAAGACCAGCGAAGTGTTCACGCTGGAAGATGCACGCGAAGTGACAGCCTTTGCCGCCAAGACGCCATGGATCACCGGCATCGGCATGTGGGAACTGCCGCGCGACATTGCAGCGACCAAGGACACGACCGATCACGAGCCGACGTCGCACAGAAGCGGCGTCATTCAGGATCAGTGGGAGTTCTCATCGATCTTCGATGGGATCGCACAGCATGCGGCGTCGCACGACGGATTCTTTTTCTGATGGCGAGCGGTGAAATGCCACTCCGGTGAATGCGTCTCAACCACAAAACAGCAAAAGCCGGCACATGGCCGGCTTTTCTACGGGTTCGAAATCCTTCAGTCGCGAATGATCACCTTGGTGCCGATGGTCACGCTGGCATAGAGGTGTTCGACATCCTCGTTGGCCATGCGGAAGCAGCCGGAAGAGGCGGCATGGCCGATCGAGAGCGGCTGGTTGGTGCCGTGGATGCGGAATTCGCTTGAGCCGAGATACATGGCGCGGGCACCGAGCGGGTTGGTGAGGCCGCCTTCCATCTTTTCCGGCAGGATATGACCCTTCTTGGCTTCGCGTTCGCGCATTTCCTTCGGGGGAGTCC
>NZ_JBFUBY010000572.1:0-849 GCF_056405515.1 Polaromonas sp. P1_G2 | reverse complement strand
ATGTTGAAGTGCGGCCTCTCCCCCGAGAAAATCCCGAGGAAACTGGTGTCACGTCGCTAAAAAGTGATTGTTCACCACCCGGCAACGATCCGTCGGCTATAAGGATACGACCCGAAACGGGTTCCAGCGGATCATTTGATGCAGCAGCGGCAATCCTTGCGCCCCCTGATTCTCATCCTCACCGTCGTCATAATTGCGGCGGCCGCAGCGATGGCGCTGACGTTTTCGAGTCCGCCGGTCGACCTGCTGCCGTTTCAAGTGAAGAACAAGGATTTCGCCAATTACTGGATGGCCGGACATTTGATGCTCGACGGCCATGGCTCCCTCCTGTTCGGTAAGCCGGACAACTATTTCGCGGCGATGAAGACCGTATTCGGCGCCGATTATCCACCGCATAACTGGAGCTATCCGCCGCATGCGGTACTGTTCCTGCTACCGCTTGGCCTGTTCGGATATATGCCGGCCATGGCGCTGTTCCTGGGCTTCACGCTGTCACTTTACCTGCTCGCGGTGCAAAGCCTGCGGCCGAGCTGGACGCTAGTTGCCGCCATCCTGCTGACGCCATTCATCGTCGGCAATCTTGTTGCCACGCAGAACGGCTTTCTCACCGCGGCACTTATGGTCGGCGGGCTGGCCCTCAGAGACCGCAAACCGGTGATGGCGGGTATTCTCTTCGGGCTGCTGACGTTCAAGCCGCAGCTCGGCCTCCTCCTACCGCTGCTGCTGATATACGAACGGCGCTGGGCCGTGATTGCCGCGACCGCAGCGACGACGATCGCCCTTGTCGTGCTCTCGATCCTCGCCTTCGGCCCGCAGAGCTGGTCCGACTATGTTCGATATATTGTGCCC
>NZ_JBFUBY010000571.1:0-850 GCF_056405515.1 Polaromonas sp. P1_G2 | reverse complement strand
GTTATGCCTCATGTGAAGAATGCTTTCGCCTGCGAATCTCCAACGCGCGCCGGGAGTCCTTTTGCCTTGGCCATGTCTCTCACTAGGCTTTTGTAGTCGCTCTTGTTCCCCTTACAGAAAAACTTCACATGATTCAGCGCTTCTGAATAAGCGCTAAAGATTTGGAGTTTTCCACCGTTGGCTCCGGTTTCGTAGGGGTCACACGCATCGCACCACCAATGCGGGACTATGTTGTCCAGATAGACGCTGAGGCGAGTCGCGGTATTCGTGCAGTTACGACCCCAGCACTTCGTGGTGTACAGCTTCTTATCGAATTTCTGGACGAGATGCTTAGCCTCGCTTTTCATGGCGAGAAGAGGTCCCGTGGGAGTTTGACCGAGGAGCCAATGAACATAAGCCGGCTCCTTCAGAACAACCTCCTCCATCGACTTGCCTTTGTGTATGCCAACTAACGCTTGCATAGCCCCCTCCCTTATGCATAACTTGCACAGCAATGCCTTCGCAGAATCTCGCAACTACGGCTTGAGTTAGCCACGCKATCCTCTAAAGCAGTCAGCCCTACCAGCTTTTTGAGGATTGCCTGAACCTACATAGCGAGGAACCAAGCAATCCATCAGCATTTGACAAAAAATTTTAGTCCCCTATCGAGTTCAGTCCATCCTCCGATCGGAGGAGTACGTCGTCTTTTTTTTCGCCGTACACGAGATATCGATTGATTCAGCGCGCGGTCTCGAGTCTCAACGCGCCTTGGCTTGGCGTCGGCGCGCCGCGAGCTTAGCCAATATTGCTCATAATTCGTCGCTAGAGCTTGGTTGGGTCGCCAAACGTCTTATTGAGTCGCGCCGCGTCC
>NZ_JBFUBY010000570.1:0-851 GCF_056405515.1 Polaromonas sp. P1_G2 | reverse complement strand
GGTCTATGCCCAGAACTTCCGCGCCTTTGCGGGCCATGGAATCGGCCAGAATGCCGCCGCCGCAGCCCACGTCCAGCACGCGCAGGCCCTTGAGCGGGACTTGGCTGTCAATCCAGCCGAGGCGTAGCGGGTTGATTTGGTGCAGGGGGCGAAACTCGCTTTCGGTGTCCCACCAACGATGGGCGAGATCGGAGAATTTGGCCAGTTCGGCGGGGTCAAAGTTATCGCTTGTAGACATGAGGCATTATCGTTGAGGCATAAAAAAACCGCGCCTGAGCGCGGTTTTTGAAGCGATCCCGAAGGATTACTTGTTGGCGCGGGTACCAACCACTTCGATTTCGACGCGGCGGTTCTTGGCGCGGCCTTCGGCGGTCTTGTTGTCAGCAACTGGCTGTTTCTCGCCCTTGCCTTCAGTGTAGACGCGGTTTTTCTCGATGCCCTTGGACACGAGGTATGCCTTGACGGCTTCCGAACGGCGAACCGACAGCTTCTGGTTGTAAGCATCGCTGCCGACGGAGTCGGTGTGACCCACGGCGATGATGACTTCCAGGTTGATGTCCTTGATCTTGCCGACCAGGTCATCCAGCTTGGCTTTGCCTTCTGGCTTGATCACAGACTTGTTGAAGTCAAAGAAAGCGTCAGCAGCGTAGGTAACCTTCGTTGCGGCAGGAGGAGGGGGAGTAGGAGTAGCAGCGGGCTGCGCAGGCTGACCAGCAACCGGAGGAGCAGCAGGAGCCATCGCAGGGGCAATTGCGCCATCGCAACCAGGCGCTGCGGTAGCAGGCGTCCAGTTGGCATCACGCCAGCACAGTTCGTTGGTTCCGTTTTTCCAGACCAGCTCGCCGTTGCCG
>NZ_JBFUBY010000569.1:0-851 GCF_056405515.1 Polaromonas sp. P1_G2 | reverse complement strand
ATATAACCCGCTCAATCCGATCCGCGACGGTTTCGTCGGATTTTCCAATTACCTGCTGTTCCTGCACAACCCGGCTTTCCTGTGGGCCATCCTCAACACGTTGCAGATCGTCGTTGGCGTGCTGCTGATCACCATTATCGGCGGTGTCGCGCTCGCATTGCTGCTTGACCAGCCGATCTGGGGTCAGGGCATCGTCCGCATCCTGGTGATCTCTCCTTTCTTCGTCATGCCGCCGGTCGCGGCGCTCGTGTGGAAGAATATGATCATGCATGCCCAATATGGCGTGTTCGCTGATCTCGCCCGCTCGCTCGGCCTCCATCCGATCGACTGGTTCGGGCAATATCCGCTGCTGTCGGTCATCATCATCGTCGCCTGGCAATGGCTGCCCTTCGCGACCTTGATCCTGCTCACCGCGCTGCAATCGCTCGATGGCGAGCAGAAGGAAGCAGCGGAGATGGACGGCGCCAATTTCTTCAACCGCTTCATCTACCTCGTCGTCCCGCATCTGGCGCGTGCGACCACGGTCGTCGTGCTCATCCAGACGATCTTCCTGCTCAGCGTCTACGCGGAAATCCTGGTCACCACCAATGGCGGCCCTGGCTATGCCTCGACCAACCTGCCGTTCCTCGTCTACCAGAAGGCGCTGCTCGAATTCAAAATCGGCCAGGCTTCCGCAGGCGGCATCATCGCAGTCATCCTTGCCAACATCGTTGCCTTCTTCGCCATGCGGGYGGTCGGCAAGAACCTGGACCGATAGGAGGGCATCATGGCCAGAGCTGTTTCCACCAGACGCACCGCAGTCGTCACCGTCATTGCCTGGATCATCGCACTGCTGATCTTCTTTCCGATCC
>NZ_JBFUBY010000568.1:0-851 GCF_056405515.1 Polaromonas sp. P1_G2 | reverse complement strand
AGCAGCGTGAGGTTTTCTACATTGGCGCCCAACGTGTAGTTGATCGCCGAATAGACAATATCCGTGCCCTGGTTGAGCTGCTCGACAACAGTGTCGCCGGCGTTGTCCACGACGTAGACGTCGTCGCCCAAACCACCCACCAGGGTGTCCGCGCCGGCAAGGCCGTCGAGCTTGTCGTTGCCGTCACCGCCGCTCAGGGTGTTAGCGGCCGCATTGCCAACCAGGACATTGTTCAGTCCATTGCCCGTGCCGTTGATGGCCGCCGCTCCAAGCAGCGTGAGGTTTTCTACATCAGCGCCCAGCGTGTAGCTGATCGCTGAACAGACAATATCCGTACCCTGGTTGGCCTGCTCGACGACGGTGTCACCGGCGTTGTCCACGACGTAGACGTCGTCGCCCAAACCACCCACCAGGCTGTCCGCGCCGGCAAGGCCGTCGAGCTTGTCGTTGCCGTCACCGCCGCTCARGGTGTTGGCGGCGGCATTGCCAACCAGGACATTGTTCAGTCCATTGCCCGTGCCGTTGATGGCCGCCGTTCCAAGCAGCGTGAGGTTTTCTACATCGGTGACCAGCGTATAGCTGATCGCCGAACAGACAATATCCGTGCCCTGGTTGGCCTGCTCGACGACGGTGTCACCGGCGTTGTCCACGATGTAGRCGTCGTCGCCCAAACCACCCACCAGGGTGTCCGCGCCGGCAAGGCCGTCGAGCTTGTCGTTGCCGTCACCGCCGCTCAGGGTGTTGGCGGCGGCATTGCCAACCAGGACATTGTTCAGGGTGTTGCCCGTGCCRYTGRTGGCSGCCGTTCCAAGCAGCGTGAGGTTTTCTACATCGGTGACCAGCGTGTAGCT
>NZ_JBFUBY010000567.1:0-858 GCF_056405515.1 Polaromonas sp. P1_G2 | reverse complement strand
CCGCAAGCGTTTATTTCCCCGCGTCTCTCGCATTTCAGAATGGGATCACATGATCGCCATCACAGGGTGATGAGTGCGCAATCTGCCTGCGCCGGAGGACTCGATTGTTGCATTGTCGCGATCAGTCGAGGGTATTGTCTTCTATGGAAACGTGTTTTGCGTGCGCGGCTCTCCTGTAAGCTGATGGACTTTTGCCGACCTGGCGCAAGAAAGTGCGGTTGAAATTGGATAGGTTGGTGTAGCCCACTTGATAGCAAATATCCGTGATCGCGGTGTCGGACTCGGACAGAAGCCGGCAAGCCCGTCCTATGCGAAGGCTTGATACGTAGTCGGTAAAACTGCGACCGGTATTCTTGCTGAAGAACCGGCTGAATGTGCTGGTCGACATATTGGCAACAGACGCGACGTCGGGAAGTTGAATTTTCTCAGTGAAATGGCCGTGGATATGGAGAATTGCCCGCTGCATCGTGTCCAGCGTTGCGGCGTCGACATTGGGTGAGAAATCAGGCGAGGATAGAACTTCGCATTCATCGGAATAGGCCAGCAATTCCAGGACTCGCAGGAAGCGGATCAACCGTTCCAATCCGGTGACACCGCCAATACTTTCGAGCAAATCAGCCGCTCGCTGCGCTGTCGCGCCGCAGAATCTCAGTCCTCGCTGAGCACTGATAAGCAGCCTGCTGAGATACTTGATCTCGGGAAGGTGGCACCCGGCTTGTTGCAGCCTGTCTGGATCGAATTGGACGACAAGATCCCGGGCTATGATCTTGTCGCCTTTGTCGATATGCGAAACCCAATCGTGAGGCAGGTTGCTGCCGATCACGGTCAGGTCGCCAGGTCCGAAATCGCCGATATAGT
>NZ_JBFUBY010000566.1:0-860 GCF_056405515.1 Polaromonas sp. P1_G2 | reverse complement strand
CGCCTGCCCTGGAGCGGTTATGGTGATTCCGGCGTGGGCCTGACCTTGTCGACTTACGGCATCCAGACCTTTACCCGCCCCAAAGCCTGGCACCTGCGCAATCCCTGACCATGAAGCTCACCCTCTTCGACCTGGACCACACCGTCCTCAACGGTGACAGCGACGTGCTGTGGTGCGACTTCCTGATCGGCAAGGGCATCCTGGGAAAAACCGAGTTCACCGCGCGCAATGCCGACATGGCAGCGCGCTACAAGGCCGGCACCGTCGGACTCAAGGAGTTCGCCGATTTTTACGTGGGCACGCTGGCCGGGYGGACGGCGCAAGAGTGGGAGCCGCTGCGCCAGGAGTTCCTGGCCGACTGGATCGTGCCGCGCGTGACACCCGCGGCGCTGGCGCTGGTCGACAAACACCTCGAAGCGGGCGACCTGGTCGTCCTGACCACGGCCACCAACCGCTTCATCACCGAACTCACGGCCATCTATTTCGACATCGAGCACCTGATCGCCACCGAGCCCGAGATGCGCGGCGACTTTTTCACCGGCAGCACCACCGGCGTACTCAATATGCGCGAAGGCAAAGTCGAACGCCTGCATGCCTGGCTCGCCGCGCGCGGCCTGCATTTCAAGGACTGCAAGACGACGGCCTACAGTGATTCCATCAACGACCTGCCGCTGCTGGAAGCCGTCAAGCACCCGGTGACGGTGAATGCCGACGCGACGCTCGCGGCCATCGGCGGCAAGCGCGGCTGGCCCGCGCTTCAGCTGCACTGAGAGCCATCGCAAGTCCGGTAACGGCCAGCGCGATAACGCGGCCGCATGCAGAATGGCTGTCTCATCCGGCTTGCCATATGCACACTCCAC
>NZ_JBFUBY010000565.1:0-860 GCF_056405515.1 Polaromonas sp. P1_G2 | reverse complement strand
AACCAGAAGATGTCGCATGTGGCGACGCGCTCCGGGGTGCCGGTGGGCTATTGGCGCTCCGTGGGGCATTCGCACAATGCTTTCTTCTCCGAAAGCTTTATCGACGAGCTGGCCAAGGACGCGGGGCAGGATCCGCTGGCCTTCAGGCGTTCTCTATTAGAAGAGGCTCCCCGGCACCTGGCTGTGCTGGACCTGGCAGCCGCCAAGTCAGGCTGGGGCACGGCGCTCCCCGCAGGCCGGGCCCGGGGCCTCGCCCTGCACGAATCTTTTGGTTCCATCGTGGCGCAGGTGGTGGAGGTGTCCCTGCTAGACGGCGTCCCGCGTGTCCACCGCGTGGTGTGCGCGGTGGATTGCGGCACGGTGATCCATCCGGGCATCGTGGCGCAGCAAATGGAGGGCTCCGTCGTGTTCGCCCTGAGCGCCGCGCTGTATGGGCGGATAGATATAGAAGAAGGTGTAATCCAGCAGAAGAACTTCCCGCAGTACGCCATGCTGGGCCTGGCCCAGGCACCCGTCGTGGAGACCTTCCTTGTCCCCAGTGAAAGAGCGCCGGGCGGCGCTGGTGAGCCGGGCGTTCCACCATTGGCGCCGGCATTGGCCAATGCGCTGTTTTCATTGACAGGAAAGCGCCTGCGCTCACTGCCGCTGTCCTTGAGCGAAGCGTGATTTGAAAAGTTTTTGCGGAAGTATTCGAAAACGCCAAAACAACCGTGCTATAGTCGATGGCTCTGCTGAACACAGCGAACAAATTCTTCGGAATCTGTAGCGATCGCGAAAGCGATAAGTTCAACAGAAAAAAGATCTTGAAAAGTTGACCGGGACTCAAAAATCGGTATAGAATTCAAGGCTCTGCTGAAAAC
>NZ_JBFUBY010000564.1:0-871 GCF_056405515.1 Polaromonas sp. P1_G2 | reverse complement strand
GATCAGGGCCGGCGTTGTCTGAGCCGAAGGCGAGTTTAGCCGGACCCCGCTTGGCTCGAGCACCGCAGGTTGCCCGTAGCGAAGCGTAGGGACCCAGACTGCGGGTCGCCTTTCTTTTGCTTACTTTTCTTTGGCGAAGCAAAGAAAAGTGAGTCGCCGCCGGGCGACCCCGGCCAGCAACCTTAAGCAGAGGGCACTCCGTCGGAAACAAAAACAAAAACGACCTACCCCAAAGTCTTGAACATCACAAAAGCATCCACCAACCCCAACCTCAAATGCCGAAAAGCCCGAGGCAAAGTCGCCACCACCCCAAACCCCAACCTTTGCCACAACCGAACCGCCCGTTCGTTGGTCGACACCACCAGGTTGAACTGCATCGCCAGAAACCCCATGGCCAGCGCCTCGCGCTGCGAGTGTTCGCACATCGCCGACGCCAGGCCCTGCCCCTGGGCTTCGGGCGCGACCACATAACCGCAGTTGCAGACATGCGAACCCAGGCCGGGCTGGTTGGCTTTGATGAAATAGGTGCCGAGCACGGGTCCTTCGCCGTCGCGCACCACGTAGGTGGCGCGGGGCGCTTCCATCCATACGGCATGGATTTCGGCTTCGGTGCTGTCCGGCGAAAAAGCGTAGGTGTCGCCGGCTTCGAAGGTGGCGCGCAGCAGCGGCCAGACGGCCGGCCAGTCGGCTTCTTCGCAGCGGCGAATCTGTGTCGGGCTCATGGCTTGGGGGCGTCCACCACTTCGGCGGCCGTGCGGAAGGCTTCGACCGCGGCAGGCAGGCCGCAGTAGATGCTGGCGTGCAGCAGCACCTCCTGGAGTTGCTCCGGCGTCACGCCGTTGTTCAGGGCGCCGCGCACATGGCCCTTGAG